>JBBRRH010000032.1:0-37489 GCA_038201105.1 Nitrososphaera sp.
AATGAATCGCTGCGCCATGTAAGCATCGTCATACTTTGAGATTGCAATCGTGAACTGTTCTGGGTTGATGAAATTTACAGTGTCATAGACTACCTGGATTCCATCTACCACCATGAAACTTTGGGGTAAATCAGGAAGCCTCTTTAAATCAAATCTTGGAGATTTTACAATCTTCTTAACCAACTCGGCAGTCTCTTTATTTGGCGGGGTTCTGAATATGGCAGCAATTCTATTTTCTACACTGATTTGTTCAGGATTGCCATCCAAGATATGTATGGTAACCCCCTTACCAAATTTCTCGAATACCTTTGTTGATACATGTGGATCATGATATCTTGTTGCAAAATAAATTTCCTTTTCAGCATTATCTAAAACTTTAAGGACTTCAACTATGAGGTCGTCGAACTTCTTCGCAACGGTAAAACTTGTTAGATGGGTAGTGTTTAGTATTCCATTTAGACTAGAAGTAGCAAGGTATTCTCTGATAATCTTCTCCTTCTGTTCTAGTGGAAAGTCATTTCTCGTTCTTAAAACGTCGATACTCTTGATCTCCCAGTAATTCGGAATGACCTTCTCCATAGTCTTAAAATGATTCTCATAAACAAGTAAACCGAATGCGGTCAAATTGTAGATAGATTTCCTTTTCTCCACAAGACCCATTTCAACGAGACGTTTCAGTCTCACATAATACTGTTTTTTCGATTGATTACGTATACCAATTGAAGTTGATCGCATTCCCGCAGAAGCACTCTCAAGAATTTCAATTGACTGTTTATCTAAGTATAGTGAACACATCTTCTGATAATATTGGAACAGTTTGCTGGTGCATGAATATGGGCTTACAAACATGTCAAGCTCGAAAGTATTAATATTATTTGGTGGAATCCACTATATTTTTGCTAAATTAGGACATTTCTTATCGCAACTTGTTGCATGCACCTAAGAATCATCACCAAACCGATAAAATTTTAGGCAAGACTAACCTCAATTAAGTGCTTTATGTTTTAGATTTTGTTCAAGCCACTTTTGATTACAAGGTAGGTGACAAATCTTGTTCTATTGCAATTGAATCTATCTTGTACTTACGGTCCATAATATAACAAATGTATATTATTTTTCCCTGTATCAATCTTAACCGATTAAATACGAAGAACAATTGAATGACAAATTACATATTGACAATGAAGGACCAAAAAAAAGTAGTAGAGCAGTGTTTTGCCTTTCTACGAAGACACTCTAACGTTCATAAATTCGCTAGCACTAAGATGTAGCAGGAACTGTATTATCATCTTTTCTTTCCCTCTTAAAATGATATGCAATAAAAACGCCTATGATAATTGCTATAAGTATATAGTTGACAGGTGGTTTTAAGAGCTGAATAATCAGTCCTAATTTGGGAATCACAATGATAACTTTACCAATGTAGTTGCTCTTCAGTATTGGAAAGTCCAGTCCAACGTATGACTCGGGATTATTATCACCTTTGGTGGCAACAACCTGCTCTTTGCTCCGCGGGTCCATCCCTACAAATATGACTCTATGCACTATTGTCCTAGGATTTCCTTGCTCATCAAAATCTTCTGGTGCCTTGAACACTATTATATCTCCTGTCTTTAAATGGTCGAATGCAGATTGAGCACTCCCGCCAATGCCATGACCATCATTTTGTGTCACAACAACGTCACCGACCAGTAGAGTAGGAATCATGCTTCCACTCACGACAACATAGACAGGATTGAACTCACCCAGAGTCAGCCTGATTGATAGAAAAAATGCTATGATAATAACAACAGATATCAAAATAGAAAACAGAGTACGCTTTTTAATGTTATACTTCGAATATGAAACCAATACTAGGCCAGTAACTTATTTTATCTATATTATCTTTGTTCTTCAGAACACTGGAATTAAAATACTTTATAAATCTCAAAACAATCGATTTACAATGCTGCGTCATATACGCATCAATTGCAATTATAATAGTTTTGAGTCCTACCTTTGAGTTGGAATCGCTATGGGAATGGTATGTCTATTGGAAGTTCGAATGGATTCTTGTTTTTTGAGATTGAGTTAATTATTGGTTCATGTCCGTTGCTCTCATATTTCACAGATATACTTTCCTTGCCAGACAGGGTTTGGCTTTTCTCGCACTCACGATCAACGTCACAAGTAGCATTTGTCCCAATCGAATTCTTTTCCTTAACAGAGACATGGTCGTTTGTGGGCAAGGAAACAATTGAAATACCAGGTTTCTCGTTTAGAGCCTTCGATTTGAAAGGATCTGAGATAGTTTGTTGTAATTCGCTTTTGATTGTGAAGGACGTGTCTGTTTTGTCAGCCAAATTCTTTGTTGCCAGATCTATTTTTGAAGAGAGTAATTCTGTATTTAATCCTAGCATGTCGTGTAGGCTCAATCCATTTGCAGGACGAGTTAGTACGCCTGATAGCATAGCAAATATTAACAAGGTACTAGCCAAAAATGCAAATTTACTTTTGTAATGCACTTTGTTATCGCTACTCAGGGAATGTGAAAACTTTCGAGTTTATTTGAATTCAGTAATGTACTCCCATTCGATAATCAAAGTACAATATGAAATAACTAACTTAAAGTAGCTTGACAGTACATGTCTTTCCATAACTTGTGGCATCTCGAGTTAGATAGTAGCGACTAACGGTTAATGTGATTACAAACTAACCATGTTCTGAAGGATTAGTTATATTGTTACAGAGTATTTTAATGGAGTATTTTATACTGTATCCGACATTGACTGGACTATGTGGAATTGGACCCTGTCACAAACCGGCCTGTGACGATTTCAGAGCTGGATATTGATGTTCAACTGATGCACCTAGTTTATAAAATTCCAGGCCATAAAATTAAGGCGAGAATGTTCAAAATTGACAAGCTATAAGATGATGATGCATAGTGAAAGACGCCCATGTGATGAAAGAACTTAAAGGAATAATAAATTCACTAACCAATAGGAGGGTAAACGAATACACGAGATATGTGCCGAATTAGTTTGGGGCCAGGGCTATCTCGGGAATAGATGTTCTCATGACATGACATTTGCGCTATACACGATTATTCATAAAGAATTTAGAACAAGTTCATTGCTGCATTTGTCCGATTTTGTCCTAATTGACAACAAGGTAATTTATAAGTAATATTAGAGTAAACCTCATGTCATAATCTAGTTTTAGTACCTGGTTGGAACACTTTTTCTGCGATAAAGTTTGGGTTATAGAGTACAAGACATCAAAGTCTTAATAGAACCAGGTTTCAAAGAACCAAAAGAAAGACACAAAATGAAATTAATTTTTGTAATTGCAATAGTTCTCATCATTCCTGTTTCGGCGTATGCACAAGAACCTAATGGTATATTCCGAAGCGATATACTTTCTGTTAACAATTTAACTGCAGTACAGTATAATGATACGTACAACATACTCGGAATAATAACGAACATTAGTAATGATACACTTAACGGCATAAAACTGTCATTAGAAGTTTATAATTCCACGAATAATTTGATAGGATTGACACAGGGATCTCCAACATATACAATATTAGAACCGGGTCAATCATCTACTTTTGAAATTTTGAGCGATGTTGGTAGATTAAATGGTTTTGATCACTATATTATCAAAACAGGCTATTACGCATCTTTTTCATAAATTAATTCATAATACTTTTTTCATCTCTTAAATTTGGTCTCTCATTGCGATTTTCTCTGTAATTGTATCGCAAACAGTGTTACAACAAGGACACAAGACTTTCTCACAAAATAGATAGTTTCCACAGTACGAACTAAACTCGACATAGTCATTAAATATTGCATGTAGCACACCAACCCGAAGTATAAACATTAATCGGCATGACAAGACTGGAGCCCAAAAAATAGATTAAAATCTGTGTGTCAGTCAGAATGGAATATATTCAAGATGAAGTAGAGTGTTGCGAGTGTTTAAAACAAACAATTTATCTACACGATATAGACATACTAATTTCATTTCCTTTATTTTTATCGCGACCATACTTGTCGTAAGCAGTTGCTTTCTTAGTAATAGCATCACGAATACAACATATGCAAAGTCAAAAGACAAACCAAATAAGGATATTGTGAACAGTAACAAAAGGCATGACGGATTTACTCACGAGTCTGGACCTCATCTTGGCTTAAACATGAAAGGCTACTATACAGGTTTGCCCCAGTCCAGGGAAGGTTTCAAAAATCCCTATCCAAGTAACTATTATGCAAGTAGTTTCAAGGCATTTTCGAAAGCAAAAATTATCGACCATGTTCGCTACAGGGTCTACTGGGAATCATACGTCAAAAATCCAATAGAATTCATAAAAGAATTAAAACACGTTGCAAAATTAGCAGACAAATATGGAATCAAAGTGATATATGACAATCATCAATTCCACACCTCGTCGTGGTTAGATGTTGGCAGTGGCACAGGGTTTCCAGCATACTTGTTCAACAATGCGGTACTTTACAAACAAGACAGCGGAGGAATACCAAAATCTGCGGCTGCAGAGTCATGGTGGACCAATTGGTGGGACAGGGCAATTAAGAGCGTGAACGGGACAGATGGATGGTGTCTGCAAGCAGAATTCTTGAAGAAGATCGTAAAGACAGTTGACAAACACCCAAGTACATTGGGTTATGAAATTTTGAGCGAACCACAAGTTCATAATAAAAATCAATGGACAAAAATTGGCAAGTACAATACCTTCATGACTAAAGAACTCCGTAAACTTACAGACAAGACGTTAATCTACAGTATGAATATTCCCATAGACCTAAAAAGTCCAATACAAGTCAATGCTGAAAATCTGGCAAAGATGTCTCCAGACAACAAACAAAATATAGTATTCAAGTTTTCTCTTTACGGGATTCCTAAGGATGGTTATCAAAGTGATAAGCTTCAATTATTTGAAAATGCAAGTAGGATAGCTGGAGTACCACTTTACGTAGGGGAATGGAATAATGTGAAACGAATTGCCACCACTTTTGAAGGCAAAAAGTCTTTTGAGATCAGCGCCAAGCAGAGCGATATCAGCCAGATTGATGCAAACACCATACTCCAGAAGTTCAAGGGAATTGGCATATGGGGAATGACTTATTGGAGTTGGAGTTTTTTACCTGAAAAAACTCCAAACTTTAATCTCGTCAAGTTCGTGTATGATAAAGCAACCGGAGAAGGAAAAATGAAGATTACTAAATATTTTGGCATTATGGAAAATGCATACCAAGAAGTGTTTGGACAAGCATCTCATAATATAGAGACAGGACCTAAGAAATAATGCTGCTCTCTGATAAGGTAATAGAAAAGGGAATGACACAGGAGGTGTTTACTGTTTTGTCACCTAATCTGCAAGGGTTCAAAAGCACTTAACGGGTTCTGCGTCTTGAGTGACATGCGAGATAATAGAAAAACAAACAAGAATATCTTTGTCGTTGCTAATAGTGACGATATTACAATACAGAGAGTCACTAACAAGATCGAAGGGCAATACTCAAAAATCAGGCTTTCCAGTGCAAAACATATGCCTAGAACGTATTTCGGGCATATGGAATAAAATGGACGAAGTTAAACAATTAAGAATTTCATATAATACTACGGAAATCACCTTAAAGAAATAGTCTGAGTGAATCACTAAATCATCAATATACTGAAACTTAATGAATGGAGGTTATACGATTATTCCAAGAAGAAATCGTATTGAAGATACTTTGAACGAGTTGGCATCAATAATGATAAACTTCCGCACAGATAAGTATAACTTCAAAATAAATGTTATCAATGAATTAGGCTTCTCAGATGTCATTTTCTCACAAATTTTCAGTAGGTTCAAGATCTATGGAAGTAATCGAAAAAAGAAATTTCCTGAAGATAATGTAAATGAACTTTATGCAATTTTCTTTTCAAATGTATAAGACAAAGGTCTTATCCAAAGGTCTGTAGGATCTTCATAGTTCAAGCTAATGCTTTTGGTAAAGTTCTTTTTTTCTCCACCAATCCAATAAGTTGTATTCGTGAAAAGGGCTTTTGAAGTATATCTATGGGAAGATTGAAGTATTCTGCTGCGTCCTCGAAAATATCTTTACCGTAGGCAGAAGCAAGTATAATTCGCTGCCTGGGATTTATTGATATTATCCTTTTTGCTACTTCAAATCCATCGATATTTGGCATCTTGTAGTCTAAAATTAAGATATCAAAGGGTTGATCGCAAGAATTCGTTGCTGCTGTTATTTCCTTGAATTTTTCATTATATATTCTCAGACATTCTTCTCCATCAGTGGTCACAGTTATATGGTTGGTTTTGTTCTCAAGTATTTTTACATACATTCGCACAATGTCCTGATCGTCTTCAGCTATCAGTATTTTCAACGACTCGATTCACTCAACATAGGAGATAACATACTATGTAAAACTTGTTTGACAGGAAGTGTTAGCAAATTATTCAAGAAATAGAGGAAATTATTTTTTTGGCACTATACGATCATTTCTAGTGAAAGCCGGTGAAATATTTATGAGGTGTGGAATGGAAATTTAGAAAGGTCTTGTAGAATTTGGATTTATCAGCACCAAATTAATTCTGATGCGCCGATGTTTATTGGAATGTATAGATCACAAAAGGCAAATAATTTGTCAACAAATTAACTCTAGCCCCTGCAACTATCCCACCAACTATGATTCTTAGTTTTTATCGAATGCCCAGAAATTCGCTCATAGAGCACCTGTACATTTTCGAACATAACCTCTTTTTTGCAATGTTGTTATCAAACGACTTCCAGAAGCAACATATTTGTTATGAATCACTATCGATACGTCCGCCGCAAAGTCGCTACAAGAAATGAAAGATATCGGAGTCTCTGGGTACCCCGCATGAGGCGCCAAATTAGTTGATTTTTCCAGAGACCAGCACCAGTAATTTATTATTAGTCCTAAACGCAAGTATTTTGAATTTGAGATGTCTATTTTGCAAGTTTTCAAGCTGCGAATAGTGGTATAGAAAAGAAAGAAGCACTCTTAATAAATTTTAATGGATAGAGCATCACGCACCAATGAGCATTCTAGATACTAACAGTATTAACCAACAGACTCTAACAACTATTTTTTGGTTGCTCGTTTGTGCCTTGATTTTAAGTTTGATATACGTAAAATGCAGATATAGAAAGCCAGATTTAAGAATAGCATTTGCATTAATAATTATAGGAACCGCCTATTCCTTAGCATTTTGGGATTACCTACCAAAGCACAACATAGGCACAACTGAGCAAAGATTGATTGCTCTCTTAGTTCTATCTTTAACACTTTTTCCCCTCTTCTACAAATCAACGAAAAGAGTGAGGGTTGGCTTTACCGCATATACAAAAGGTGAAAGGCTAAAAAAGCAGCATCATAAGTGTGCCAGATGCAAAAAAACTTTGATTAAGTTCAATATAGATTTTGATCACAAAAATGGTAATCGATCGGATAATCGAATAACTAATTGCAGAGCAATGTGTACCCCCTGCCATAGAAAGAAGCATGCATACGAATAGCTGACATACTCACATGGCTTGACAATAGGAGTATCAATAGTTGCTAACGTACTTCACTCTACGAACAGGCATTGCGTTGGGCCAAGAGGAAAATCTATTATCATAAGTGATAATCCTACGTAATTTGGCTGTAGATCCAAAGATGTTCGGAGCGTTTGCCCAACTCCGCACTTCTACTTAACTTGGGAACCTGTAGAAGGATTCTCAATTTCTAAATAATCAAAAACTCCAGTAGTAACGTATTCATTTCTTATTCTTAATGCCCGCAGGATAGAACCCTACCAGGAAGTATAATCCAGAACAGCCGATATAACTCTCCCACAGAACTATCGTCAAGTGTCGATATCAGATAACTCTTGTCAGTAATTTTCTGAATTTACTCCGCATATGCAGTATTTATTAACTTCATCTTCTTACGAAAGTTATGGAAACATTGCAGCATAGTGATGCCGAACGCTTGTTTCTTAACTCTATCAAATCACAAGACACAAAGCGTGTATATCTCATTTACCTGCAAAAATATCTAAAGTTCGTCAACTGTAAGACCATTAATGAACTAGCGTCGGAATTCAAAGATCCAAAAGATATCGAACGGAGAATTATCGAGTTTATCATTCAAATGAAAGAAGAAGGTAAAAACTTTCGATCTATCCGCAATTATTTGACTCCTGTTATTTCATTTTACAAGATAAATGATATTATGCTCAATTCCAAAAAGATTAACAAGTTCATGCCATCTAAAACACGGGCCAAAAAGAACAGGGGATATTCACATGAAGAGATAAGGAAACTGCTTGATATTGCTGACGAACGTATGCGTGCTGTGATCTTGTTGCTAGTTTCTTGTGGTTGTCGTATAGGCGCTATCCCTACCTTACACGTTCGTGATATCGAAAAAAGTGGAGATGTGTATAAAGTTACTATTTACGAGAATGATGAGGAAGAATACTTTAGTTTTATGACAAAGGAGGCCTATGAAGCAGTAGAATCTTATCTTTTGATGAGGAAAAGGATGGGCGAAAATGTAGGGCCCGACTCAATTTTAATAAGAGAACAGTTTGATATCAGAGACCCGTTTGCAATTGCCACCCCTAAATCGGTAAAACCTCATACCATAGCAAACAAAATAGCCCAACTAGGAGAACGTGCTGGAATTAGAGAAAAGACTGTTCTAAAGGAGGGTGAACAAGGAGGCTCAGTCAGGAAGTCAGTGCCCCAGGTCCATGGCCTGAGAAAAGCATTCAACACTTTTGCACTTAACTCGAAGATGGATATTATCAAAAGAAGGATGCTTGAAGGTCATTCTGTAGGAATTGATGAGCACTACTGTAAACCTTCAGAAGCGGATTTACTGGAGGAGTACATGAAGGGAGTTGATAACCATTAATGAAGAGAATAGACTGAAGCGCAAGGTAGAGGTGCTAACAATAGAGAAATCTAAAGTTGACTTAGCATTAAGTCAGATTGAAGATATGAAGAAAAGAATAGGTTTGACTTAGGAGAGATTATAGATTGGGCTCAGCGAATTTCTTAGTTAATCGAGGTAGACTTTTTATTGAAATGTTTACCATCAATTGCAGTATTTTATTGTAAAGGACTTGTTGATCACTTTCGTTTTTGATAAATTGTGATGTATACCTGACTAATAGACAGAGGTTCACCAAATCGAGGGTATTGGCCGGAATCGAAACACTTCCTCCTTTCTTCAAAGGTAAAGTTATCTCTGTCTCGTCTTTTTTTAATTTCTCGATACGTTTTGCTATATTTGATAACCGCTCATTTACCTTATCAAACTCATTTTTGTCGTTGAAAACGAGATGATGGCTTTGGCCTTGTCGCCATCCTTCTTTCAATACTTTTATTCTGCCGCCGGATTCCAGTTCCTTGATTAGATTAAGGGTGGTTACTCTAGAAGTCCTAAGATGCGCGGGCTTTACTTTAGAATTCATATAATCTATCACGTTTTCTTTTGAAACTGGTCCCTCATGTTCGGCAGGGTCATACCACTAGACGTCAAAACACAGCAGCCGCACAAATGTCGAGCGAGTGATCCTACGGGATGCAATACATGCGGTACCCTAGTTTATTTTGACGACAGGATCCGTTCACGAAATGAAGTTCTTATTCCGATAGAATATCAAACTGAAGACCTTCACGAATGTGCTAATAAGCCCAAACCCAAGCCCAAACCCAACGCTAAACGCAATTACAAAATAATTCCAGTGGAGGCGCTGTAATGACCGACTTTGACTTTAAAGAGATTGAAAGGAAAGCAGCGGAGGAGGCTAAGAAGACACAGGAAATAAAAGAAAAGAACTTGAAGCATGTTGAAGAAGTCAGTGCGAACGCGGCCAAACCTCAATTTGAAGATTTAACCGAAGAGCAGCAACAATATTTAGATCAAGAGGCCAAGCGCTGCGGCCTTGTTAAAGTCAAGACAACCAAAGAGAAAGTAAAACCTCCGCCTGAACCAGAGCCGCAAAAGGTAGAGTCTGAGGAAGAGGGGCGTTCTAACCTATTGGATAAATATGAAAACCTGGTAACGGTTGCAAACTACAATCTCCCAGGCTTATGGGATTCATTAGAACTAGAGTTATCAGTCCAAAAGATCTTAAACATCAAAGAGTATACTTTACCATTTGCAGGCATAGTATTAGGACGCCCAAGTTCTCTTAAAACAATTGGGATCGAGTTATTCAGAAAATGGCCCAATACTTACTATACAGACAACTTCAGTGCTAAAGCATTCGTATCACATAGCACCGCAGTCAAGCGAGAAGAACTTGACAAGATAGACATGCTGCCTAAAATCAAAAATAAACTCTTTCTAACACCTGAACTATCGCCGACATTTTCAAAGAAGGACGATGATTTGATAGTCCAAAGAAGGACAAAAAGGAATTCCCTATTTTTGATTATGAGAAGATTCTTTATGATTCACTCTTAACTATCAAAAACTCTCAGTCAAACTACCACGACTTCAAAAACAAACATCTCTGGGTTAAGAAAGCAACCGGATTAGGCGTAACGGAATTCATGTTAAGAATGATGGCCTGGCTATGCACAAAGGACGGAGATTTTTGGAACAGCCAGATGTGCATAGTAACAGGCCCTAACATAGACATAGCGACGAAGTTGATTAAAAGGTTGAAGGGACTATTCGAATCAAAGTTAGGGGTCATTTTTCAGAACAAAGAGACCGTTCTCGAGTTAAACGGTTGTACAATTGAAGCATATCCTTCTAATCACCTGGACGCTTATCGTGCTTTAGAGAATCCTAAATTCATTCTTGTAGACGAAGGCGACTTCTTCCGTAAGGGTGAACAAGAAGAAGTTAGGTTTGTGACTGAGCGTTATATCGGTAAGTCAGATCCCTATATTGTAATGGTATCAACTCCTAACGCACCCAACGGATTGTTTGAGAAGATAGAGAAGGAACCAGAAGCGTCATGCATATACAAACGTCTAAAGATGGATTATACTTACGGACTAGACCGTATCTATACAAGACAGGAGATAGACAAAGCAAAGAAGTCTCCAAGTTTTGGAAGGGAATATGACTTGCAGTATCTCGGACTAATTGGTAATACATTCCATACTCAGGATATTGATAGAGCCATAGTGTTAGGTAAGAAGTACAAGATGTCTAACACATACGCTCAGAAAGCGATGGGAATAGACCCAGGATTTGGATCGTCTCCTTTTGGAATTGTTATCATTCAATTCAGTGATGGTATTCTTCAAGTATTGTATGCTGATGAGTTTGAAAGACCAAGATATGAAGATATGATAAACAAGGTGTCGGAGTTGTATCAATCATTTACCAACATAAAGAACATATTCGTAGATGCAAGTTCTCCCGAGTTGATAAGTTCGTTAAAGCGCGAAGTTGCACAAGAACGTGATAACTGGGCTTATGTTCAGGAGAAGATGGCCTATTGCAAGAAGCATCATGTTGATATTAACAGACACATGAAAGTTGTACCTGTCCCCTTTAGCACAGAAGGTAAGAACATGCTCATTCATACAAAGGAATTACTTGAATTTGAAACTCCGATAATAGCCATTAATCCCAAGTTTGATAGACTCACCACGTCATTAAGGACAGCGATAAGCGACGACTTAGGTAAACTGGATAAGGATGCCACATCATACGATAACGTTCTGGACGCTTTTAGATTGTCATTACAAATGTTCAAACTCAAGGATAAGGAAAGCGATACTGTACTATCTGCAGTAGTTGAAAACTAAAATACAAAGATAGATAATTAGTATCATTAAATGACTGCATCCAAACGGAAGACAAAGCGTAAAGTTGACCTTGTAAGTTCGCATTCAGATAACGAACGTGATAACGAACCCCTTGCAACGTACACAAATGAAGGCTCGGCCGTATCTGATCTCTACAAGAACGATGGTATACCGTCATTCTTACGTTATGTACCAAAACAAGGCGAACAACTAATCTACGAAGAAATCAATATCCCAGACGTCGATTGATAGTTAGATTAGAATGTTGAAAGTAATCTTCATTAGGAAATAAGATAGTATTCAAGGCTCACTTTCTTTGTTAAAGTATCGTCTTTCGCATTCTAGTAATACTCTGGTAGCAATATCAATTCTTGATAACAAAATATGAATTCAAAAAACTTGTTAATGTTTGTAGTTCTGTCATCAGCAATTGTAACCGCTACGAGTGGAATGTCGTTGGTAACCTCAGTATATGCAGACAAGAAACACTGTGAAGACAATAAAAACAACAATTGTAATCATACAGAAAAGAATCAAAAATTAACCGCAAAGGATGAATGTGATAACAATAATAAAATCAAACATCACAGCGGTCACAATAACGTCGACAACACCTCGATATGCAGTACTGATGCAACCAATCTGAGAAATACTGACCTATTCAATAGTACTATATTTGGTGACACAGTCCAACCACAATTCTAATAGAATAAAATCCGAAGTACGACAGTCCCAAACCTCTTTATTTTCTTTTATACAGAAGTTAATTGTTTCTTTTAGAAAGTTATTTTAGTTCCCTTTTGCTTTAAGAGACATATATGATTAACTGACTAAGGTTGATCATCATTAATTTTTAGCATTGATTTCTTATTCATCGTATCAAGGGTTGGATCCGGTGGTATTGGTTTTAGATACCTCTTACCCCATACGACGCCTTCAGTCATATGATGTATAAGACTGATTAACTAATTAAATAATTAATCAAATATTGATTCAAAATACTTTTTAGTTTCCTTCTCTCATCAAGAGACAGAGATAGATGGATAGATGACATTTACACACTTTATGCCACACTGGCCCAAAGAAGACAAGTGCTTTGAAGATGAGCAAGTCGAAGTTATAGATAGGAAGGGAAAGAAAAGCACTAGACCATGGATGCATGACAAATCCATGCGACAGATAAACTATGAAGAGTTGTTAAAGGTAATCGTAAACCCAGACACAAACGAGTACAATCCTGCAAGGAACAAAGAAGGAGGTGCGATAAAGGGAATAGGTGCTAAACACATAGTCAGACAGATTATAAGAGTTAGAAGGAAAGACCGCAGTGAATATCTAATCACGCAGGGTGCAATCAGCGGATACGACGCCTTTGGCAATGTAGTTAGACGAAACTGTGCACAGCCTGAAGCCTGGACTAGAACAATATTCAACCATCAACGCATATACAATGAAAAGACAAACTCAACTAAAATGCAAACGGTGGGAACACTAGCGGAAGAGACGGTTTATGAAATGCCATTTAGCGAAAAGAATCTAAAAGAGTTGTTTGAATTAAGGGAGAACGATAGTGATATTCAATTTAGTGTTAAGGATGAAGCACATGGCAATCCGGTTGAAGTAAAGAAAGAGGCTAACATTCACGAGACATTGAAGTTATTCCTAAAGCCATTTGACTACCTCTTTAATGCTGAATACATCAGTCCACAACAAAAAGCGGAACTAAGACAACAGGCTATCGACGCTGGGATAATTGCACCTTCAACTCCATTAGTGCCGCAGACCACTGCTCCACCAAAAGGCACGTATGGATAGTAGATGTCTAACTCTCTTTTCTTTGATTGCTTTGGTCAGGAAGTGGAAGGTCATGAATGTGAATATTGTGGACAGGCCAAGCCAGTCAAGTTATGGTCTGGTATCGAAAACTGTAGAAATACTTACAATGTCTTAATGGTACAAATTGAACATCCTACTCAGCAGGGCCTTAAGGTCTGGTGCTGTGTAGACTGTTCTAATGATATGAAGAATAAACTAGAAGGAAAAGATAACTAACTAACTAATTTACTTACTTACCTGACTAACATTGTCCAACGTCGAAGTAACTCATTCACAGCCTTTAGTCTAGGATCATCTACTGCCGCTGAGCCTCCTGTCAGTTCAGGTCTTGGCTTTGCTTGATAACCTTTCGAATAGTCTACAGAAGGTAAGTTGAACATCTCCATCAAACCTTTTACTGCTTCTTTCTGTTGTTGCTAACGACACTTCTTTAATCGTACTATTGCCATTTACTACTTTATCTTGGTAAGATTAATTTAATAAGTATTTACTAAAATATTAATAATCTCGCATGCGTATTAACGACATCGATGGGATGGGCCAGGGTCAGCCATCGTTCCGGTCTTCCTACCCATATCTGTCCTGGTCCCATCAAATTACTTTTAACTATCATTTACTACCACAGAGTAAATACCACACTTTACAATTTCCTTAGTGAAAAAATTAGTGAGGCTTATGCATCCCAAATTCAGAAATTTAGTCTAGTATTGATTACCTTGTTGCTTATTAGCGATAAAATCACTTATTCTATCATGAGGTTGCGTGATAGAGAGGAAATCTTTGCATCTATACTCGTTAGCACGGGGTCAGGCGATGGCATAAGTTTGACAAAGATAATGTTTAATTCGTATCTTACTTACTTCCAAATTCTTGAGTATTCTAAAACACTAATTGAGCGTGGCTTCTTGGAATATGACAAAACTGACAAAACCTTCAACACTACGCCAAGCGGGTTTAAATTCCTAGAGTTGTATAATGAAATGAGTCAGATCATGAAGGGCCAGCAATGACATTAGAAAGACAGGGAAGACAATCTAAGCAATCGTACAGAAGTACCCTCAGATAGAGATTTAGTTTATTCACAAGGCAATAATTTGTGCGTATCTCGTTGCGGGAGATAGCCAAAGAGGATGAGGTTACCCATGGTGGGGCAACATATGGACCTACAATAATTCTTTCTCAAAATAGAATCAGTGGTAGTGGCTGAGAAAATTTTGAAGTGATTCTCCGGAAATTTCTTGACCCCTATCAACGTATCTTTAACTATTGAATGACATTTTTTTCATTCCGGATTCTAATGTTATAGACTTGTTCTTAATTCAAGAGAGATTAGGTATATGGATTTTTGAGAGGATACTCCTGAGTGTAAGGGCAAGTCCTACTGAAACTAGAGATGCAACCGCTGCCGTAAGGAACACAAGACCAAATGATTCTTGTGAGGGAAAGCTTCCAAAAATGCCGCTGCCTATACTTATTCTTGTTTGAAGAGCCTGCAAGTAGACTGCCGCAACGACGGGTCCGACAGAGCTACCCACAATCCTCAGTAGACTGGTCATGCCTAACGAAATGCCACTGTACTTTGGAGGTGTTGCAAGTATCACAATATTCATTGCTCCAACACTTGTCAGCGATAGCCCAACAGAGAGGACAGCCAGACCAGCTGAAACACAGAAAGGATTTGAATGGACAAGCCAGAGTGCAAAGAAACCAGCAGAGGTGATAACTGAGCCTGCTATGATTGGTTTAATTGAACCCAATCTTGATATTATAAAGCCCGACGTAGGTCCAAAGATAAGTAGGACAATTGCAAATGGAAGCTGAACGTTTCCCACCCCTAGTGCACTTTCGCCAAATCCTAGAGGTATTGGATTTCGCACTAGTATTGGTATGGTTTCAAAGACCATAAACATGGATAATCCTACAATTAGTATCATCAAGTTTGCAGGAAGTACAACCTTGTCAAACAAGAGTCTAAAATCTACTAGAGGATTCTTTGCTCGTCTTTCCACTATGACAAAGACTACCGACGAAACAACTCCAACGACTACTAATGTGGTTAACCCGATCTCAGATGATGACAAACCCAGAGGACCCACAATTATGTTTTCATCCACATTTGCACCCAAAGATCCGTTGCCAGCAGAGGTCTCAAATAAGGTGATAGAAAGGAGAAGAGATATTATTGCTATGGCTAACGTTACTGCCCCAAGTATATCAATGCGCCCTGATTCATCTGCTGTATTTGGCCCTGCGCTATTACTGTCATTCGTTTTCATCTCTTCATTCTTAATTTCTGAATTGACAATCGCAGTATCTTGACTTGCTATTGAAACTTCACTTGAGCTTTCAATGTTGCTGCCGATAGTGATATATTTCCGTATCACAAATAGGAGTGCAAAGGCTACAGGAATTATAGTGAAGAAGGTGGCTTGCCATCCATAATTTTGGATTATGAAGCCTCCGACTATTAGTCCAATAATAGCACCAGAGGCGAACATTGAAGTTATAACGCCCTGCCCAATCGATATTTTTGCTCTTGGAAATTGATCCCTGACAATGCTAAAAGCAATTGGAAACATCGACATTCCTATCCCCTGAACTGCCCTAGCTAATAACATCAATTCAAAAGTTGGAGCCAATCCTGCAATTGACACACCCACAGCATAGACTAGCATTACTATCAGCAGTATCTTTTTCTTTCCGTATATGTCAGAAAGCTTTCCCGCAATAGGTGTCATTACCGCCCCCGACACAAGATAAGCGGTAAGAACCCATGACGACATTGTATAAGAAACGTGAAAATGACTGATAAGGTCTGGAATTGCAGGTATTAACATCGTTTCAGCATACATTACCATGGTTGCTATACAGCTCAATATTCCAAGAGTCTTCCATGCGGACAGTGGAATCTTTCCTGATTGGTCTGAAGCAGCGGAAGAGTGTGAAAGGGATGATGAAGCAGGCAGGGAACTCATAGAATCTTCATCTCCGTACCCTCTGGGGTTATCTTTGGATATTTCAAATTTCATTTAGTCATCTGCCCCCTTGTCCTATCTTCTATTCTTCAGCATTCACTTGGGGGATTTGAGCTCCTTCACAAGATAGTTATTAGTGTGCTGCAGCTTCGATTCCCATTCCCCTAAGTTATCATATATCTTGTTTAGAACTACGCGTAGGATTTCAACTTCTTCAGGTCTAATATTCTTCATAGCTCGCTTTCTCACTTCTAGAACACACTCAGTCATCTTCTCCCACATCAATTCTGCCTTCTGAGTACGTCTAATCTTGTTGTTTCTTCTATCATCAGGATCTGCTTCCCGTCTTAGAAATCCATCTTTTTCCATCTTGTCTATCATGGGAATCAAGGTTGGTCCTTCCACTCCAATCTTATCCGCAATTTCCTTTTGCGTTAAGCCGTCTCGCTCTGATAACGTGACAATTATTTTCCACTGTCCAAAGGTAACTCCCACCTTGCTTCGTAATTCGACATCAAGGGATTTGGCAAATATTCTACCAGTCCTATTGATTAGAAAACCAGGGCTATTCTGGTAATCGTATATCCTAATAAATAAACGCCTAATTAGTAGTATCCTATGCATTTACATTTAAATGTATCGGGTCCTGCAAAATTAATGGCAGGTATGAATGTTATAGTGACATTATCATTTATAGTAACGCAGTCGCCATTCTCTGTATGAGATGATACAGACAGCATCCTCAGTTAAGCGCCACCTGGACCAGGGGCATTACCTAATATGGTAGCTCTTACTGGCTACAACTCATTTGAAGAAAAATGGGACAATTTATTTAGATGATATTAAGACCATCATAAACAAGTTAGGTCAGGGATACTTGGACTATACGAAGGTAAGAATAAACGTAATTACTTTATAGTGAAAATGGTTGCTTATTGTTATCGTTATCGATATATTATCGGGTATCTGGATAAAGATAAATGACTAATCCCTGCGGGGACACAAAGGGTGATCGTATGACTCATTTGAACTCCGTCCTAAAACTACTAATCGTGGTAACTGTAACCTTGAAGGTAAGAAAGTATCCTCCACTAACTACAAATATGATTAGTTTGCCATTAACTGTGATAGCTGACTATGAAGCAAATCAACCCCTCCGACCTAAAAAAGAAGATAGATAATAATGAAGATATATTCATATTAGATGTTCGAACCCCGCAAGAATACGAATCATGGAGATTATCCTATGATAGACATAAGACTCTCAAACTGATTCCTGTTGATAGTTTACTTGCACAGGGCTCCCACCTAATAAAAGAAATTCCAAAAGATAAAGAAATCATCACAATTTGTGCGCACGGAATCAGGTCAATGGCTGCGGCGAACTTCCTAAATCAATTGGGGTACGATGTTAAGAGCTTAAGCGGAGGGATGGCGGGATGGAATAAAGTTTACGATGTTGCACAAGTTCCGGTTCCTAGCCAAGCTTCGTTTAGAATTTGGCAGATAAGACGGGTATCAAAGGGATGCATGGGTTACATGATATCTTCAATACAAGATAAGAAAGCGGTGGTTATCGATCCGAGTCGTGAAATTTACGAGTCTTTCGTTAAAGTTGCAGAGGATAATGGATTGCTAA
Source organism: Nitrososphaera sp. (assembly GCA_038201105.1). Taxonomy (GTDB): domain Archaea; phylum Thermoproteota; class Nitrososphaeria; order Nitrososphaerales; family Nitrososphaeraceae; genus TA-21. The sequence goes on from JBBRRH010000032.1 coordinate 18,261, forward strand.
TAGTAAAAGTAATTGATACCCATCAGCACGCAGACCATGTCTCTGGTGTAGCAAAGTTAGTCAAAAGTGTAAAAACGAATACCAACCCAGAAATTTTTGCATATTTTAGTTCTTTTGAAGAATATATCGGTAATGAAAATACGGGGCTTAATAATATCAAGTACCTCAGAGATGGAGATGTAGTAGAGGTAGGTGAAAACGTAAAGTTAAAAGTAATTCATACCCCAGGCCATACGAAGGGTAGTATGTCCTTTTTTATAGAATCTAGCACTTTGAATCAGGATGGAGATGAGACAGATGGAAATATTATTCCATATCAGTATTACCTATTTACAGGGGATACCCTATTTATTGATAGCATCGGAAGGCCCGACCTGAGGGACGAAGCAAGAGATTTCGCTGGACTGCTGTACGAAACTTATCATCAAAAAATCGATAATTTCCCTCCTAATACTCTGATTCTCCCTGCACATTTTAATTCAGCGTCTGTTACTTTAAAACATGGAATACCGATTTATGAAACACTTGAGTCATTAAAGAAAAAAATAAGGCTTCTTTCTATGAATAAGGATGAATTTGTTAGTTTGGTAACTGAGACTGTACCACCAAAACCCATGAACTATAAGACCATAATCTCGATCAACAAAAAAATGCTTCCGTATGATGAAGTACAAATACCAGATTTAGAGGCAGGCCCTAATTCTTGCTCCATTTCATAAAATCATAATTTTTATTGTTTATTTTGAGTCTTCAATTAGTGGTGTATTGACAAGTAGTACAAAGGCGTTGTCAGTTACAAAAAATTCCATGTACCTAACAAGAGAATTTCCAGCGATAGTCTTGCCCAAGTAATCAAATGATTGTGTTTCTATTTCTCCCTCTGCCACCGAAAGGCTTGTTTGTTTAATTTGATAGGTTACGAATAATCGCTTTAGGACTATTCAGAAGAGCTAGATAAATGATCGACTTGCGCAATAAATAACGACGGTAATATGACGTAAGCCAATCCTAGTAAGTAAGGAAACAAAGTTAAGCAATACATTATATCCTCAATGATCTATTAAGAAAGAAATTATCATGCAGACAGCTCTATCAATGCGACGCTACACGCGGATTGTGATTGCAACAATTGCAGTATGCTTAGCAGTCAATTTAATTGCCATAAACGTGAACTATCGGGAGAGTTATTTCATTCCTGTGAATGCACAATCTTCCCAAAGTTCAAACACAGGTACCACGAATTCATTATCCCTTCCGGATCTCTTTTCCAAAGTACAAAACTCTGTGGTCCAAGTATCCGATGTCGTAAGGACGATAAGTGGAGAAGGAACAAGGTTAGGTTCTGGATTCGTCTATGATAATGAAGGTCACATAATAACGAATAATCATGTTGTCCAGACTGATTCGGGAAACGCGCAGTTTGACGTCACGTTTTCTGATGGTAGCGCTTATACTGCTCAATTGGTAGGCTCGGATCCTTATTCTGACCTTGCAGTTCTAAAACTTCAAGACGTACCCCCTTATAAGCTGGTACCGCTATCTATTGGAAACTCCTCTGAAATAAGGGTGGGGGACACAGTAATTGCGATCGGAAATCCTTTTGGTCTTGCAGGGTCTATGACAACAGGAATCGTTAGTGGTCTTGCGAGGATCTTACCTTCTAGCAGCGAAAATCCTTCAGGAAATTCAGTGCCACTTTCCTTTTCTATTCCCAACATAATTCAAACTGACGCGGCTATCAATCCTGGAAATTCCGGAGGCCCTTTACTTAATTCTAAAGGTGAAGTAGTCGGAATAAATAGTGCAATATTTTCAACGACAGGTGTTTACTCTGGAGTGGGCTTTGCAGTCCCATCAGATACAATAAATAAGATCGTCCCATTTCTCATACGCACTGGGACATTTCAACATCCTTACTTGGGAGTAGTTGGTCAAAACATTACACCAAGTTTAGCGAAGCAGTTGGGATTGCACGAAGAAAGAGGATTCTTGATCACCGATATTACACCTGGAGGGCCGGCCGACAAATATGGTTTGCGTGCTGCACATCAAGTTACTAGTGATACAGGAAGAGCTACAATTGCTGGTGGAGACATTATACTAAAAATTGATAATCAAGTTGTAAGAAAAATAGATGACGTTCTCTCTTATTTGGAAAAACAGACGACTGTGGGTGATACTGTCCATTTAACGATTAGCAGGAATGGAGCAATTCAAGAGGCAGATGTAGTTCTTGATGCAAGACCTTCACCAAATGACATACAAAATGTTGCCGCCATACAACCAAATTTAGGAAATAGCCAGCAGTCACCAAATGGTAACAACGACGGTAGCAATAGTAACGAAGACAATCCTTATGATCAATGTGCACGGTTTGCTGGAAATGATTTATGTGGCTTTTTCTTTGGCAGATAAATAAATCTGAACATGGTCATGAGGAATATCGTAAAATTCATGAAGAATATTCTATCCTGCGGTTACTGTCATCAATACTATAGACTTAGAAGTCATTGTACCTGACAATACCTTTTCCATAACCGATCCTATACCACAATATGACCGCATTAGACCGGAAGATTTCGAGAATATATGCAGCAAATGTGGCAGAATGAATGAAGAACATCCAGCTACCGGAAGATTTATCACCGTAATATTATTTGGCGATAAATGTGCTTGAGTCCAGACAATGAATTCAAAAACTTCGTTGTGGGCACCTTAAAGAGATCAGGATATAATTTACAAGATTTTGATTAGAATAGTATAACTCTATATCAGAAAGCACTACATACCAATGAGAATATACCGGAATCAATGCTAGTCACAGAGTTGCTTAAACAAGAATATTCCGAAGACTAGGGTAATGCATTCTTAATCTAATGATTGAAACGAATGTTATAGTAGTCTCTGATCTTCTGCGTACTGCAGAAATCGCATCAAAGCCACAAACTTTTGATGGAGTTGAGGGAGATTTTTATGCTGCATGATTTTTAGGACATATTTGAAAGTATGTCTGCCAAGTCACACAAATATCTTGGATAGTGACCCTCAATAACTACCGTTTTCTGTAACCAAATATAGCACGGTTATAGGGAGGTGCAAACGTGGTATTCTAGTTAATTTCGATCCCCCGAAATCAATAGGCATTTGCAAAAAAGTGATTGTTTTTCCAGTAAATGTTAATATTACCTATAGTAATGTTATTTGATTATCGATTTACGTGAATAGGTAGGTTATAGTTTAAAATTGGTCTGTAAAGGGATTTGCATTCGTCATAAAGCACTAAAACCAATTGGAGTTGGTCGATATCTTACGGGACAGAAGCGATGCCAAGTCTGTGAGATCTTCATAACTTGGGAGGGATTGTGGTGTCCGTGCTGTGGCTATAGACTGAGAACAAGACCCCGAAATCTTAAATATAAGGTCAAGTTACGAGAGAGAGAATTAAGGAAAAAGCAAGAAGTCATACTAAAAGTTCAAAAATTTACGGCCAAGAGATGACCTACAGTAGCTCGGTTACACAATCATCTCCCGTATTCTTGTCTCTTGCAAGATAGTGACTTTTTAATAAAACCTCTGACCTCCCACGACAAAGGACTCACGCGTAAGCTACGCGAGAAAACCTTTTTCCTAGGCCATTTTTGATAATATTCTTAGGTATTACTTATATCACAAATGCGAGTCTAATTCACGTACATGTAATGCAAATTAACATGACGGTGCTAAAGAATACAATTTCTAAGGCACAGTATGCAATTTTCCCGACGTAGTCCTGTTATTATTTTTACTCTCTTCCATCTTCAACTCAGTGAAGTTATAGGTGGGAGCGTAACCGGAAACGGGTTTAAATTATTTATTTGGTACTATGGTAGATGATACAATTATTGGGAAAGAAGGAAATGATAGATTATATGGATTAGCAGGGGCGGATAAAATCTTTGGTGATAGTGGTGATGATATCCTACAAGGTGATCAGGGGAATGATATCCTGAATGGCGACGACGGAAACGATCTAATCGTGGGTGGGGGAGACGCAGATAATATTGTCGGTGGCAATGGAGATGACATCTTAATTGCCAGTTATGCTGTCAATAATACTTCGATAAAAGATTAAGCGCAGGATTCAATAACTTGTAGTTCTGGAGACGATATCGCTTACTTCAACATAGCTGATAATGACAGTGCAAGCAATGATTGTGAAAACTTAATTTCAGCCTCTGGCCCAGCTTCTAATTCAACTGTTATTTTACCTGAAGTTTTATCACAAGAAGAAAAAGCAGTGAACGAATCTAATATTTTTTAAGAGATCGTTTGGTATTACTACCACTACCATTCGTTATTACTACGTGCTTTAATCTTATTTTACCTATCACTTGATCTTATCGACCAATTAAGTAGGGATTCATGTCCTGGCACGACGAATCAGGCGTAAATAACAAAAAAAACAGCTTTTATTATTTTGAACTTCAATATACATAATCTCGATGTTCTACAAGATGTATAGAGCGATTCCAGCTTAATTGTGGCCGTATCTGTCTTATACGCATCAGCTAAAGTCTCCAATTCATTGTATGATCTTAATCGTAATAATCGCACTATAGGATATGCTTTTTACAATATTATATGGTAAAGCGATTGTAAATACATCGAAACTAATTAGGGAACGTCAATTATAAGAGGTACGGCAATATCCAAAATCCTGCTACAACAGTATAGTAAGATGACAACACCATACAACACATAAAGCATCTATGGAGGCGGCTTGGGTGGTAACTATTTTTTAGAACTTACTGGAACTTGCTGTGAGGTCAGGCAACTTCAGTAAATCAGCCATTTTGTTGTACGCATCTAAGAATTCCAATCCTTTTGCCGTTATGTTGTATTTCTTATTTTGTCGATCGTGATCCAATAACTCATTAGTACATAAGTAGTCCAAATAATATAATAATTGGGTATACGACAGAAAAGAATTATACATTATCTTGGTTCTCGTTATTCCGTCCCTCACTGCAGCCGACTGCAAAATGGTTGCGGTGATTTCGTCTCTGCTTCGGTATTTCATATATAGTATTATACATTATCATTAATAAAGAATTTAGTCAAATTGAAGAGTTATTTGATTTTGTTCACTAACACCGTTCAATATTCTCTCATGGACTCCTCGTGGATTCTCGGTTCACGTTGTTGTCCATCTTTTATTTATTCTTTGTATTCTTATTTGTACGTCATTCTGTGATCCTAGTAAGATTCGTGTACATATGTTGTTTGTACCTGTTCTAATTTATCTGATGGACTTCACGATCATGTTTCCTTAATTCTCCTGATGTTTTAAAGGAAATCCCACCACATTCTTCACATGCAAAAGTCCTTTCAACCCCAGTGGGTTTAGGAGCCTGGTCCGGTGTTGAAGACATGATATGCACTAGATACAAAAATATTTAACCATTTGCGAATTTTATTCTTGGATTGTACTTGACGTATAATTTCCGTGACAGATGCTAGAGCTCGGGAATGGCTTTTGAATTTTTATAGCTGAAGGCGAAATTGCCGGATAGAACAGGATACCCGAAATATTTTTAAAATCTAATTTGGTCTCAGTTGCAACTATAGACTAACAATGAGGATACAAGGCGAACCTTTAACGCAGCGTAACTACGTATACAATACTGCTTTTTATGAATTTTGTCTTATCGCAAGTCAGAATATCTAAAATGATGAGATCAATCAATAATAAGTAGTTAGTCGTAAGATTATTGATAGTAAGCATTATGAGTGAATTTGCCTTCTTCCGTTTTAAGAGTAATAATTTGCTAACTCTGGAAGAGGAGGCACACAAACAAGAGATTATTAATATAACAGAAGAAGTTCTTGACGCAAAAGGTATAGAATGTGACTCAAGGATAGCAAAAATTTCTGAGGAACAATTAAGGGAAATTCTCGAGGAAGTAAGAAAGTTGCGAAGGAAAAGAAAAAGGGTTTCCAAAGATACTGATAGCACAAGTGAAGGAGCGGAAGAGAAAGAGCAGATGGAGGAGCAGATTCCATATATCAAGTAGGTGTAAATGGTAACTTGAATTTTGATAGGATAACAGATCGGTGGCTTGCAACTCTAGGGATAGGTAAACTACTTTTTGGAATCGGGTTATTTGTTTTGCGAATTCCCGTGCGGACAATAATGATTTTCTTTGCACTGGGAATTCCTGTTATTTTACCATGGTTATATGTTGATCAAAAATCAAGACGTCAACAAAACGAAATGGATGAACTCAATAAGTTACAAGATCAAGCGTGTATATGTCCTGTTTGTGAACATGAGCAGGCAGCCGTTTGTATGAATAAAAAGTGTCCCTGTTGTATAATGATGAAGGGCACTGAAATATTAGGACATTCTGTTAACCCGTTACAGTGAGAAAAACAAGATGTTACTCTGATTGGCGTACATTTAAATAGATTTTTTTCGCTAGTATTACATGCAGGTGGGACGGAGTTTATTCTGTTCCATCTTCAGTTCCGTTATGCAGTAAAAGCAAGATCCTAAATAGGAGAATATTAATTTTGTCCACATTCCTTTTCTTCAAACTTTCTACCTAGTTCTAGTCTTCCGGGAAGATACGGCAAGGCTAAACAATAGTGTGTCATAGCGCAGTTTGAAAAGATGATATTAAATTAAACTTTTAGATCAATTTTTTTATCTTATTTCTCTATAATAATACGATTAATTTAACTCCCCTACTCTTATTGGTACTTTGCCCGATATTAATTGCAGTATGGAGTGCAAGATCCTGATAACTACTTCCAGCTATCGCTAATTATCATCATAGTATTAGCATTTGCATCACAAATATAGCACACGACATCGAAAAGGTCGTGGACACGGGTGGATTACTTTCCAAAGATTCGAGATTTACTAGAAAAGGTAGAGGTGACCTATTACGAGTGTTGTTTATGATTAAAATCCCAGATTTAGTTCTTTTTTTTTGTGTTGCACAAATTTAGGTGCGTCTATTATGACAGCTCCATTAGTAACTAGAGGCTTCACTTTCTTCGCTCCTCTCCTATCTCCGGTAATTCCTTCTTTAAACAGTTCAATTAGGGAGTAGTCCTTCAACCCATTTGGGCAAAACTTAAGTCAACGTGTCCAGGTGACACTGTTATGTTAGGTGATTTTATCGGAGAATTGAAAGGAAAAATAACAGGTCAAAGAGTGTTAAGTGTGGATGGTCCCAGGATGGAGACAAGCATATCTGCAAGTGGTAATTTAAGGGGAGTGCAAGTAACTGAAACTCTCACGTATGTAGCTACTCAGACATCAAAAGGAGTGCTTCATGGCATAGGCAATGGGCTAATTATGAGTACAGAAGGAGAATTGATTACATATACTGGCGAGGGAATAGGTAAATTTGAGTCTTCAGGTACATTGAATTGGCGTGGCGCAATCTTCTTCACGACCGAGTCGACTGGCAAATTAGGTTCTCTTAATAACCTAGTGGGAGTTTTCGAAGCGCAGGTGGATGCCGAAGGTAATTTTTCTGACAGAACATGGGAATGGAAATAATGTTTACTGAGGATTAGTATCCGCGAAGAACGTACTACCCCGCTTGACTCAAGCCGGAACACTATTTTTTTTTAAAAAATCTTTAGTATTTACGAATGTACTAGTCTTACGACTTTTTTGGGTTCATTCTTTTTGCCAGAAATAATATTTAACCTAAACTTTATTTTTTATATTTATTTCATTGTCATAGTAATCGGGTACCATCTATTGGCTATAAAGGAGTGCCGCTCAGGTGGGGGTCGCGTCTCATGGCCTATTGGAGATTTTATTTGCTCATTCCGTTTCTGCTTTCTTTCTGTCCATCCCTACTGTTTACCTATTATCTCATCATCTAACCTGCTATTAACAACTAACGTGTGCAAGTGCTCATATATTGTGACAATACTTTCAAGTATATTTTCTTCTATGATCTTTTTATCCCGGAGATCCTTGAATTGAAGTATTAGCTCCGCCGAATCGGATAATATTTCGTCGATTTTACCACTTTCAAAAGAGAATGTTTCACTCTTTTTTCATCTCCAGACAATTCTTTTTTCCCTCTGAGGTTAGGGTGATGGTCCGTACTTTAAATGGAATTCCTTACAATGAGTCATTGCTGCTGACAAGACGCTGCGACTTTTCATCTTTGGAATCAGATATCATCTTTGAAAACATATTAGTGTTAAGTTTGCGACGAACCTTATGAAACGGACTCGAGGCGCGTAAACTGCAATCCTAGTAATCATGACTTTGGACTGCTATGTCACATTCGTTTTAAGCAATCAAATACATTACATTAATATGAAATCGAGAATATTTTGCACTTGTTGCAGGAAGGAAATTCCCCATAGTGAGATGGCTCAATGTATTCAAGAAGTTAAAGGCGGTGTATGGCGATTGGGTTCCGGATTTGTAGACCATAAAAATATCTTTGCCGTGTTACGTATCTTAACTGAGTCCCGAGATTGTGAAGAGATCACTCATTACCAATTAGGGGCCAATATCTTTGGGACCTTTTATTTTTTAAGTCTGGGTTCCGCGTTATTAAGATCTTTCATTGGAATTAACTACCTATTTTTGAGTATGAGCGGGATCTTTGGCAAGGAAGAATTCTAAACGACCGCAATTTTCGCAGACATACACATCATAAAATTGATATCTTGTGAACAAAGCAGGTATTAGCACTTTGATAGGCCCAAAGTCTCTAGGAATTTCAGACCGCTGATGAAGAAATCTAGCACCACCACATCCACATTCTCCTTGAACTCTATTAATCGCAGGATTGGCCATTAGTTAGAATCTACTAGTGGGATTTATTTATTTTCCCTCGTTTTGTTATCTGTCCTATATCTTATCGCGTCATCTTTAAAGATTTGAAATCTCAAGTCACAAACAGAATAATGTTTTCTAGGTATGTTTTTCTCTTTTAATTCTACATGCTCGTTGAGCGATTCATTAGTGTTGAATCTTTGGCCACGTGTATCGAAAGTTAGGCTCTTTAGGTATTTCTGAAGGTTCGATATTGACCGCGGCATTCCCAGACAAGTTCCGCCTGTGCGTCCATTAGTACTCTATAGACCTTAGTATGTATATCTCGTAAAGATTTCTAATGTAACTTAACGAAATTGACTTGAAAATAGCCGTTCAAACGCATTAACCTAGACTTGCATTTACATACCTCGTCATAAGACTAGTAACTTGTAAACTTTGCCTTTATAACTTAAAAGATGCATTCTAATTCTATGAATCTTTCACGAAAATTACAAAATAGATCAACCATCTTACCTATTGAACAGAATTCCAACACCCTGGAGAAGTGATTAACAAATGAAATACAAATTATTAGGAAAAAGTGGTCTACGAGTTTCTGAACTATGCTTGGGAGTAATGACATTTGGAGAAGACTGGGGTTCCTTTCTTAGAGGAGCTTCCAAAGAGGAGTGTAAAAAAATCTTTGATTTATTTGTCGATGCAGGGGGCAATTTTATTGATACTGCGAATAATTATCAGAATGGCACCAGCGAAAAATATGTGGGTGAATTCATCGCACCAGAGCGAGAGAAATTCGTTCTAGCCACAAAGTATACTCTGACCACGAATTCAAGAGATCCAAATGCAAGTGGAAGCCATCGCAAGAATCTAGTTCAATCTGTTGAGGCAAGTCTAAAGCGCTTGAATACTCATTACATAGACTTCCTTTGGGTGCACGCATGGGATTACATGACTCCGATCGAAGAAGTAATGCGTTCCCTTGATGACATGATAAGATGTGGGAAGGTACTCTATGTGGGAATGTCTGACGCACCAGCTTGGATCGTTGCTAGAGCCAATACAATTTCGGAATTCCGGGGTTGGTCTCCCTTTACGGGCCTACAGATAATGTACAGCTTGATTGAAAGAACTCCTGAAAGGGAATTGCTTCCAATGGCTCGCACTCTAGATATTGGCATAACCGCTTGGTCTCCCTTGGGTGGGGGAGTGCTTTCGGGAAAATATAATGATGCAAGTAAAGAAAAACGAGACCAAAAGAGATTCGAAACAAATAATCCGATGACTGCTGCATTGTTCTAAACTCGCTACAAATGGTACGATGTCAAGCTCGTCTATTTGTTTGCTTTCTTTTCTTGTCCTCTTTAGTCGCGTGTGTCTCCGCGGCTTTGTCATTATCTTCTCTAACTGATTCCAAATATTCTTCTTCAGATGTCATAAGCTAGAGTAGCCAACAAAGTATAAATAAGATTAATTCTGAGGCGTATCCCAAATAATGAACCGCTTTTTAAAAATGAATACCGTAAGATGATTTTGAGTGACCTACGATTTATTGAACTTTCATTTGATCAACGTTTGAATTAAAGACCTGTAGACATATCAATGACGAATTCACTCCCTTTTCTTTTACATCTTAAATAATTTTAATGTTCGTGTCTATAAACCCATGTAAGGAACGCAAATAAGAATAGTAAGCTTGTTCACATGAGTATTACCATTTGAGTATGGGAAGATGCCTCCGACTAGACATGCCGAATATTAGATTAGTTTGCTCGAGGGTTCTATATGTAATGTATACATTTGATGAAAGGGTTTGCACTTTGGGCTAAAAGTTCACGCTATTTAATGCTGAGGCCCTCAAAGAACAACTTGTCAATGAAACTATTTTACATTCCATAATATCTTCTCTATTTTTGCATCATTAAGGATAGAGTGCACCAGCTTTTTATGTTCTTCAACACTCATATCCTGTGAATCAATTGCGTTAATAGCTTTAAACTTCCACTTATCTTCCAAAAGTTTATGGCTAAATTGTAGGTTTTGCAAAATTGCTTTACCAAACATGGTAACCAATAACTTACCTTTCGACCTACTAATTAGTCCTATCTTCAACATCTTACACGTTCGTGAATATATCTGCTTTCTAGTCATCTTGCTCTTTTTCCTTAGCGTAATTGTATTAAAACCACGTTCGACCATCATATTTAGCAATTCTCTTGATTTTCTGTCAGACAACAGTCCCAGAAGATCAGAAAGTTCGTCTTCCTTCAATATCAACCTTAATTGGAATTGTCTATATATGAACTCTTTCGCCTTTGTCTAATCACATGTATGTCTTGTGCCAAAAAATAGTGATTTACTGAAATTCTTAATTAATCTAGCATTATCCTAAGAAATTATGTTCTTAGTGATATTCACTCAGATTTACATATTCGTTGAATTTCATCATTCCCCACTGACCTCACAAAGTTGACTTTCAAACATCGAGGCAGGAAAGATCATTTTTGGATCACATAGTGACCAATCACAGGCTATAAAATAAAGATCAGACTTTATGAAATTTCATTGTTCAACGTTCGGCTTTCACCGCAACTTACATTATAATCTAAACCTTATTTCGTGGAAGATTTTGTCAAGTAGAGTAAAATCATGGACCGTAGAGCTACACGAATTTTTGAATTAATACCAGATTAATAAAAAGAGAATTTCTAGTATCATGTCATAAAATTACAGGTTAGTGGTGACTTTCTCGACGATAATGAATGAATAGTTTACTGACTATAAAATCGCAGCAAGATCTTTAAGTACTTACATTGTCTACACAAAACTGACATATGTATTCCCGTAGGTGCCTAGCAACAATGTTAACAACTGTTCTAGTAATTGGTCTGTTGGTACTACTGATTGCGAATTCTGTCAATCTTTTGGTATTTGATATTATAGGTGCACAAGAGAACTCAACTGATACTATCATTGAGAATAAGACAGGTACTAGATCTGTCTTGCGGTCAACCCAAAGCCAAGGTTATGCACTAGCAAATCAGATAACTGTGACCACAGATAAGCAGACATACGAACCAGGAGAGATAGTCAACATTACTATAAAAAATGTGGGCACTCAACCCATACATTTCTCCGGAGTTGATTCTGACATAAAAATAACGAACCAGGAGTCTGGTAAGAGTTTCATACCGTCGCCTTTGCTGTTAACAGCCCTGATTCCGTCGGGTTCATCCAAAATAGTCGTATGGAACCAACAAGATTATATCGGCCAACAAGTAGGTTCTGGCAACTACACTGCTTTGGTCTCTATAGGTCGATTAGCTGATAACACAACATTCGCTATTTCCCCATAGTAAACACATCTTACTGTTTAGTTAGTAACGGCTGCTGGATTATTGGTATAATCGATTCTTCGTTTAAAGTGAAAATGGAGCTAAACTAAAGTTGCAAAGAATTCGTGTAATAGTGTTCGCTTTGCCAACTGGTCTAAAGACAATAGGATATTTCAACTGGACGATGGAGATAGCAAAGATTCGTTCAGCCAATATAGGATAGGGAGTTTAAAAAATTGGAAAAGATGAAACTCAAACACGTAGCACTGAAGCCAGCGACTTATTTTAAGCTGTTATAAAAATGCAATCTGCCAAAACTGCTATGAAGACAATACTATTGTAAGGCTAGAGAAATATGAACGAGACCCAGGGCATTTTCTTAAGTGTCCTAATTGTGGTTCTGTAAAATCTATCAAATTATTAAGATATAGAAGTGAAATTGGAGCACTTGGTTCTACCAGACATCAACCAACTTTCGAAGCAGAAAAGAGAAGACGAATTGATAAAAATATAGAACATGAACCTGAATTCAATCCTTCAAATTATCCAATGGCAGGAGGAACCGATGCAGACTTGGAATATTTCAATCAAATAGGTGTGATTACGAGTGTTACTGACTCTGGTACTGATTCTGAAGAATAGCCATGTCAGATATTTCCACTTATTACCGTCCTAACTTAGGAGTGAACAAGGACTCACTTGGGTCTGAGAATAACAATGATAGGTTCAACCATCACTATCGAACAATTTTCTCAGACCCAGCTCACACAACTTAGGTAAAAAAAATGAATCCCGAGTGGTACCTTGAGAAAGCACAGACCTTTTATGACAAAGGTCAAATCGAGTTAGAATTAAAAATACTAGCAGGTCTAGTTAAGAACCCATTGAATGAAGAACTTCGAATAGCATTATCTAATATCTATTACTATCAATCAAATTACAAGGAATGTTTGTATGAATTAGAGCAACTGAAGAGACTTTCAGACAATCTAAATGTTGACGGAGCTATAGCCTTGGTGAAGCAAAAGTTAGCTAACAGACCAATGCAATTTTATGGCTAGGAAACTCCATTAACTACAGGTTTTATCTTATCTCTTTTAGTACTGAGGGTCAGTTGTAGGTCCACTGTAACTGACCTTCAGTTTTTAAAATTTAAATATTGTTTAATAGTTAACTTAGAATGAACTCAGTCAATCTGCAGGGTCCAGAGGTTCTTATCTTTCCCTCTGGACTCTTCAGTATACTGTCTTTGTTACCATTATCAACTAATTGGAAAAACCCAAATATGGTATCCTTTCTACAGTTAAGTTTATGATTATTTTTCGGTCAACTATTTGGTGAAATGATATAACAGAAAATCATGGCGAATATTCCAATCCACACCATACACCAGACACTCTTTTGGACAGGACTAAACCAGTCTTACGTTCCCTCAAACGGTCTTGAATCCGACCAATTTTTAGATAGTGAGTCTATACCGCCCTTGGTTGGAGATGTGGCATCATAATTCATGTTCGTCTTCTTTTCTTTTTGTTCTTAGATGTCCTTGCGATTGGTGATTAATCTATTTCGCAGTCCTCGTGACAGATTGATGATATATTGGATACTACACCTGAAGGGTTTTTAGAAACTTTTAGTGATGGAGTCCCGCAATTATCATCTACGAAACCGTCTCCATCATTGACATGATTTGAAGTCTATCTTAAGGCATTTATGCTGAACCCTCCTTTGCACTTTAATTCACATTCTAAATAATTAGAATAAGATTATGCTCATGTAGTTGTTCGAACAGATGTACTCTTTTTTACATTTGATATACTTTCCCTTGATCTGATGTCAAAATGTCACGATTAAGGCTAAACCGAGCATTCTTGGAGCAAATATATGTTAAAATGAAAAATGGCTCTGACGAAAATATTGTGTCCAACGTATTGTTTTAACTCATGCTGAACAGACATTCGATTCAAACATCCAATCAGTTTTGAAAAGAATGACGTTCAAAAGCCTACTTTAGCGAATACTTGTTTAGAATTAGAGGATATGCCATTTGGTAAGTATATTCTCATCGAATTACCGAGAAAAATATATGAAAGGCACGACAGGATATCACTCCACTGTTAACATTCTCAATTATCACCTATCAAGTTAACAGATGCAGTAGAGATTCTCTTTTTATACTGAGAATGCTTCTCTAGTTCCTGAATGAACTAATAGATTAACTAATTAGAACTAACTTTCTTAGATAATAACAGATCAAGAGTAAGTAACAAATTATGCTTACCAATAAATACTTGCTAAGATAGTATGAAACGATTCAAAAAATGAAATATAGAAGCAGGTCAGAGATAGTGGCAATAATCCTCGAAGCTGCAAATGGAGGAACAACAAGGACAAGAATAATGTATAAAGCATTTCTCTCGTTCGCACAATTGAAAGAATATCTCTCCATGCTGTTGGAAAAGGGATTAATAGAGTATGAAGAAGGCACTAGGCGTTATAAGACAACGGAAAAGGGCATACGGATGCAGCAGGTATACAACCAGATAAACGATGAGCTTGTAATTTCCCCAACTGGCCAATTACAAAGGTAGAAATTTTTCCAGCTCTAATACATATGCTCCATAGGCTTCAATAGACCTTATCATAAGATTTGTTTGCTCTCTAAACCGTTCTTTAAGCATCGCGAGATCGCTTGGACCTGAGGACTCTAGTACAGATATTAAATTGCGATATGCCACTTTTGCTTCATGTTCGCAGTCAATTGCTCTTTGTTTCAATTCAGAAAGCCTATCCGGACGTGGCACCCAGTCATAGTAACTGAACCAGAATTAAAAATATCTTCCTATTACAATCTCCTTTCAATCCTATATGGCGAACCAATGCTGTGTTCAAACAACTACAAAACTTTAATGAAATGTACGACATACAAGGATCAAAGCGTTTGGTTAAAGTTCAAAATTTGACCAGATGCTTGAAAGCGTTTTTTACCTACTGGTTCAATATTTACTCATGACGAATTATTGCCTTTTGCTCATTGTAAATAAATCCTAAATTTATTGAATTTTAGAATTAAAGGTCTAAATTCCTTCATAATTGGTAAAAAGTTAGCAAAAATGGGTCTATGCAAACAAAATGTTTAAAGCGAAGTCATCCAATACGTTAACTGGTTATGTCAAAAAGTGGCATTGTTTGTGTCACTTCCCTAGACTGTTTGAAGTTGATGATTTTTATAAATTTTGAGAGTTTAACGTTTTTAACAAAATACCGGGCTACAAAGGTACAACTCCTTTGTCATTTTCAATATTGTTGAGCATTTTCAATATTGTGAGCTGAAATTTTAGACGGCCTGGACTAGTTTCGCCCTAGAGTTGCTTGTTCGCGGTCATCGGCCAATAATCAAAAGCATTCTATGGAATCTATCTACTAGCCTCTGATAGCACCCAGCGTCAATCCCCTAATCATTTTCCTTTGGAAAATCACCATCAAAATTACGACGGGAATAATAGCTATGTTTATGCCAGCTGTCAGGTAGCCCCAGTCTATCCTATACAATGAGATGAATTGATATAGCGCGACTTGAAATATCATGGAATCGGGTTTGTTAGACAGTACTACAGGTAATACAAATTCATTCCAAGAAAATCTGAAGGACAAGATGGCAGCTATAAGGAACCCAGGGAGCGACATTGGTATCGTGACGCGAATTAACGCACCTAATTTTGAAGTTGCCAACCGTCAATTAGTGCTTCTTCGAGTTCTTTAGGTAGAGATTCAAAGTAATTCTTTAGCAAAAAAATATTGAGTGGAATAATGAGAATCTGAAATGTCAACATAAGTGCTACAAGTGAAATTAGAAGACTTACGTTAGCCAGCATAATATATAACGGTATTATGTTTATGACCACAGGAATCATGAACAATCCCAAAATTGTGCTCATCAGCAGATTTTTTCCTTTAAAGTCATATCTTGCAAATGCGTAACCAGCAAGGGCGCTCACAGTCACGCTTAGAGCCGTGCTCCCCACACTCACTATCAGGCTATTAATAAGGCTTAAAACAAGTTTTGGGTCCGTCAAGACAAAAAAATAATTTTCCAATGTCGGGTGATCTGGCAAAAATTTTGGAGGAAAGCTGATTGCTTCTTGGTTTGGTTTGAAAGATGTGGAAAGAACCCACATAAGTGGAGCCACGGTAATGAAGAGATAGACAGCGATAACCAAAGCTCGATGATACAAGATTTGTATTTGTTTCGGATTATAGTATTATGTTTACGAATGTTACGGACGATATGATAGATTTGCAAAGGAATTATTTTGGTTATTTCCTAAACTCCAGTATTATTTTAAACAAATGCAAACAGTTGCGGCAAATTTCATCTAAAATCGCGTATTTACAATTGTTCTAGTACGGATAATGAAGATTATTCGTTCGTGGCATGTACCGCTAGGCTTCAGACATAAGTTATCCCCACTCTTCACTTTTCATCCACACTTTGGACAGGTTATTCCGCTCTCATAAGCGATTATCAGAATTTTTCAACCCGAGACATATTTAAAAATGCAATAGTGTGGAAAGATATATCCACTGGTAGGATAGTATTATCATTTTTGTCCTGTCACCGAGATCTTGTTAGACAAACTCTTTAAACAGCCTAAACATTATGTATTTTGTTAGGTTGGAATTAGAGTGGTTATTTATAAGAAAGCAAGATATTGGATAAGAGAAGATTATATGGAAAAATTTCTTTGTGGTAAGTATTTTAAATGAAGGGTTATTTTCCTGTATTACTAGGGAGTAGGGATTGATAAAGTTTGACATGTAAGGGCATTTGCGTTCGTCATAAGGCACTAAAGCCAATTGGAGTTGGTCGGTATGTTGTTGGGCATAAGCGCTGTCAAGTATGTGAGATATTTATAAAGTGGGAAGGATTTTTTTGCCCCTGCTGCGGGTATAGATTGAGAACAAGACCACGTAACTCGAGGTATAAATCTAGATTGATGGAAGCAATCAAACAACAAAATGTGCTTACTATTCAAAGGAAACAGTAGTGAACTAATGTCTCGGTACGCGTATGGCGTATGAACAGATCAATTCAATTCTGATGACTATTTTGGTAGTTCTTAGGATTATTTATCCCATGCAATATGATTTTTCATACCAGTGACTCACCCGTAGCGATATACAGTCCTTGAAAGATAAGGTATCTATCAAGTTATCCTCATCCTGCTGGAATTGTTTGTATAACTCCTTCTCTGGCAGTTGTGTTATAGATATACTTGCTGACTCGTTTCCAAGTCAAAGTCTCGTGATTGTAGCCCGCATCATTATTGCTATCCCTTATTGCCCAAAAGTCGTCGTCCCCATATTTTCTGTCCCCTACACTGCTGAGTGTTGTATTCCCGGTGATCCCCTTGTACGATCTAGCTATACTTTCAAAGGTATTCTTCAACAGATCAACATCACTTTGTGTTGCGTTAGTTTTAATATCATTTTCAGTCAAAGATGCAATCCAGAAAATGTCATAGGCTACACTTGCATAAGATCTCGGGGTTTTTTCTATTATTTTGTGTATTTCCGCCTCTACATGTTTGAACTTATCGTCATTTTCAACTCCGTAGATAGGATTAGCAAAATTCGTTTTGAGTGCAAAGTTGGCAGCTTCCATATTCCTTATCAGGTTGTTGTTTAAAGCGGAACCATCGCTGCCATACCACTTTACTGCCGAAAGAATAGAACGGTACTGAGCTTGGATGAAAATCGGTGCTATCTCATCGAAAGCAACGATATATACGCCCACCTTCGGTGCGCCATACTGGGATATAGTTTGGTTTACACTTTTGTCCAAGGATTTCAGCTCTTGATCCCAAATGATAAAATTTATTCTATTTAGGCTAGCTGAGAAATCACCGGTATGAGGTACATATCCGACTCCATCAATTACTTTGCCTCCTAACTGTTGAAAGTTCTTTATTGTTGCATTAACTAGAGCGTTACCATAAACATCAGTTCTCCAAAAAGGTATGATCACTCTTATCCCATCGTTCCACATTTGTTGTGATACTGCTTGAGCTTGATGAGTATCATCTGGAACCAACCTAAACACATTATTACCAGGAATCCCATGATTGTATTCATTGTTACCTCGGATGGTCACTGATGGAGCTGTGCTTGATGGGCTGATCAACAGGATGCCATTTTCATCAGCATACCTCCTAATCGCTTGAAGTTCAGCACTAGTAGCAGGACCAATGACTATCTTTACATTTTTTGCGGCCAGTTGTTTAAGTATTTCCAAGCTTATAGTTGGGTTTGTTTGAGTATCTTTGACAATTAGTTCTATTCTTGTAGTTGAATTGATTTTCGAGAAATAAGCGTTAACATCTTTAACTGCAATCTGTAATGCTGCTTCCTCGGCTTCACCTAGCGATAATGAGATACCACTCAATGGAAGAATAGCACCAAATGTTACTGTAGGCATTAGATCCGTATTAGGAGGTGAAAATATTACTTCAGTATTTGTACTAGTAAACCATGAAAAGAGTGCCAATGTTGAAGAGAACATTGAGGGATAAAGAGAATAAGCAATGATGATAACTATAATTGCTACAAAGCCAGCAATAATGCCTATGGCAGATATGTTATGGACTGCCTGTGAAGAAAATGCTCTTTTATCTTTACTTTTTTTTAATTTATCGTTGTTATTCCCACTATTAGTATCAGCCGTAGTAATAATATTTTTTGATGATGTTTTCAAAACCTTCATGTCACATTTTGGGCTAAAATCATCATCATGCTGGTGCTCATGTGCTGTCAAGAATTTGATATACCATAACAATCCAGCAGCTATAACCAGATAATGCGCAGCAAAAAACAAAGAGAGCCATAATTGATTCACTAATGACGTGAGTATGATAGGTGCGAACCAGCTATCTGACAGAGCCATTAAAAAAATTCCTGCCGATTCACATATCCAAGGAGTGAACCATAAAGGCTCTTTTCTAAAGTTTATCAAAACTACGATTGCTGGTACCATTAAAATTGCGTCAAGTGTAGGATAAGCGCTAATGACTGCAAACATGGCTATACCTCGAGGG
>JBBRRH010000033.1:0-37258 GCA_038201105.1 Nitrososphaera sp.
AAAAAACGGAGGTGGGATAGTCCCAAACTTCTTATTTTTTTGATGAGTTTTTAGGTCTGTTTTGAAATACAAGCATTCCAATACCGTTCTATTGATGTAAGACATACTAGCTGCGTATTGCCAGATTCCTCCAGAAAAGGAATCAGTTTAACTAACCCTCATAAACTTGTTTAAACACATTTAACATCCCTGTAAGAGACAGATCGTGATATGGGTATGAACTACGTAATATCCTCAATCTTTGTAGGAGTGTTTATTCTTCTCTTATGTTTGATATCGTCATTTGCAGGTAATGGGGTTGGACAAACATCCAATTCCTCAATAGTTAAAGAAATTCCTGGCTCATTATTCGATAAGAGCGAGGGGATGCCCATGTTGGTAGATCCTAAATTAAAAGTAGAGGTAGTCGCTGAAGGCCTTGACTTTCCAACAACAATTGCATTTCTGGGTAAGAATGACATTTTGGTGCTCGAAAAATCAAAAGGGACAGTAACAAGGATCATCAATGGTACAATCTCTCCAGAGCCTCTTCTTAAGGTCAATATCGCATCACAAGTTGAAAGAGGTATGCTTGGAATAGCTGTTTCAAAAAATGTCAATTCTTCAACCTATGTCTTTCTTTATTTCACAGAAGTGACAAACTCTACGAAAAACGACAATAAGGGAGTGCTTTCAAATCGGGTGTATCGATATGAACTAGTAGCCAATAAATTGGTAAATCCCAAGCTATTGCTGGATCTGCCGGCCACACCTGGTCCTAGGCATAATGGAGGCGCCATAACAATAGGGAATGACAGTAATCTCTATGTTCCTATTGGAGATGTTGATGGCCATACGACTGAGGTACAGAACATTGTTGATGGAGGTCCTCCGGATGGGACCGGCGGCATTCTTCGGATTACTCAAGATGGTCTACCAGCTCCTAGTATTATAGGTGACAGCGGACCTGCAAAAAAGTATTATGCCTACGGAATCCGGAATAGTTTTGGATTAGATTTTGATCCTTTAAGCGGCAAGTTGTGGGATACGGAAAACGGCGCAGGATTTAGCGATGAGATTAATCTTGTTGAACCTGGCTTTAATAGTGGCTGGATGAAACTTCAGGGAAAGGCGCCGCAGGATTTTGATTATTCTCAGCTAGTCAATTTTGAAGGAAAAGGTAAGTACAGGGATCCAGAATTTACCTGGGTGGATACTGTTGGCCCTACAAAAATAAAGTTTTTCACATCAGACAAGTTGGGTAAGGAATACGAAAATGATATGTTTGTATCTGATGTTCACCATGGAAGGATCTATCATTTTGATTTGAATGAGAACAGAGACGGACTGATTTTGCCAGGAAGAATTGCAGACAAGGTCGCGGATACCGACGGAGAAACAAATGATATCATATTTGGATCAAATTTTGGTGGCATCTCGGATATGGCCATTGGACCTGATGGGTACCTATATCTAGCTTCTTTAGCGCGCGGGACGATATACAGGGTGGTTCTGCTAGGAGATCAATAAAAATGACTCGGGTTAAGGTTCTTTTACAAGATATGAATTCATATTATGATGTCTTGTGTAGATGATAAAAATGATTATGACTAGTTTTGAAAAGAAAAAAGGAATTCTTGTTCTCTTAATCGCATTTGGAATGGGATTCTCAATCTCTCTGTCCGCAGAAGATCAATACCTGCAATTTGTTTTAGCTCAAAGTACACATGCTTCATATTGTAACTGTACAGCAGATTACATCGCAACTAACCCTGACAATCTTACTACAATGACAATACCTAGGATCAACATCGTTAAAACCGAGATATTAGACAGTCAAACGGAAGGGCATCTAGCATGGAAGGCAGTTAAATCAACCGTACTGATGAATGTAA
The DNA here is from genome assembly GCA_038201105.1 of Nitrososphaera sp. Classification (GTDB taxonomy): domain Archaea; phylum Thermoproteota; class Nitrososphaeria; order Nitrososphaerales; family Nitrososphaeraceae; genus TA-21. The sequence goes on from JBBRRH010000033.1 coordinate 1,875, forward strand.
TTACTGACAATTTTCTTCTTGGGAATTTTTCAACGGGGACAGGCAGTACGGTAGCACTGAATACAATCAACGTCAAACCAAATGAATCTCTTGGAATTCAATTAAGTGGAAAAATTCCTGACACCGCAAGAGCTGAGATCATTAGGGCATCTGTAAATGAAAACGGCACAATGAAGGATGTGAAACCTGCAGAAAAGATTCATGAGTACGAACTCCAGTATGACAAGGCGACAAAGAAACTCATTTCAGAAAAAAACGATTTGGTAGTCAACTTACATGAATCGGGATACTATCTTGTAGTAATATCATTGTCGTTTGGTAACAACCATGGTAACAATATCAATAAAACGGGCGGACTGACTAGTGTGTATGAGACAATATTGAAGCTAGATTAGAAAGATAATACCCTATGATTTGTCACCAACTTTTTATGTTTTCCTAACCTGTGATTCAGTCTTTCCTTATCATCATACGAGATTTCCAAAATCCTGAGTATCTACCATTTTTCATGGAATTGATTATAAGAGTCAGACTTTAAGGTGGATAGTGGATTTGATGGTAACTACTGATTCGACACTGTATCCACCAAATATCGTTCAATTATCTTGAGCGTCTTTCTCGTCATTCTCGACTTCCTGTTCTTCTGCCTCTTCTTGTTCAAAATCTTCAAATTCGTGAGTTTCTTCCTTAATTTCCTCCTTTTCAGCTTCGATTTCATCCTTATCGGGTTCTTCCTTCATTTCCTCCTTATCAGCTTCTTCGGCCATAGTTTAACCACTTGTTGGTCTTATTTGAATAATTCCATCTGGATGACATGTGATGGGTATGTATACTAGCAGACAACTTTGGTCAACTCCCACTGCTTCCATAGTAATCATCCGATCAAATATTAATTACGAGTTCTGATCTTGATGTTCCTGTTCAACAAAAAATAGTAAACTAAATGTAAAACAATTCTTTAGACAATAATGATCTTATCGTGGAAAGCCAAAGAACTGCTGCAGTGCAAAGAGAAAAGAAGCTAAAGATCGTCTTACTTCTTACATCCTCGTATTTTGCAATACAGCTTGCAGGGGGTATATGGGCTGGTAGTTTGGCTTTGATTGCCGATGCCGGCCACATGCTTACTGATGTAGCAGGACTGTTACTTTCTCTTCTAGCAATTGGTTTTACCCGTAGACCCGCAACTCCTCAAAAAACATATGGATTCTATAGAATGGAGATACTCGCCACCTTAACAAACAGTGTTGTGCTAATATCAATCTCCTTCTATATTATATATGAGGCGTACCAGCGCATCTTCCATCCTCAAGAAGTGCAAGGCATACCTGTCATTCTTATTGCAAGCATAGGCCTTGTAGTGAATCTAGTATCCCTGAGACTATTGTCACATTCAAGTTTGCATGAACACAAAGGAGGTCAAGAAAACCTGAATATTAAAAGCGCTTCGTTAGAAGTATTTAGTGACACACTAGGTTCCGCTGCTGTTATGGTCACCGCAATTATTATCATCTATACTGGATTTTATCTAGCCGATCCAATAGCTAGTATTGCTATTTCTCTATTTATACTTCCAAGGACATGGTCTCTAATGAAAAAATCAATTCATATTTTGATGGAAGGTGTGCCGCCAAACGTATCCCATGATGAAGTAAAGAAAGCTATCATGCAGATAAAGGGGGTTACTGGAATTTTTGAATTGCATATCTGGAGTATTACTTCGGGCATGGATGCATTGTCCGCACACGTAGTAATAATAGGTCCAAGTAAATCACAAGTCATTCTAAAAGAGATAAATTCAATAGTTGAAAAAAAGTTTGGAATAAGCAATATTACTATTCAGATTGAAACTTATCATCCAGAATCTGACAGGTTCTGACTTATTTTTTAGCGTGCAGAAGGATTTATCTGATAGAAGCCAGTCTACTGGACACTATTCAGATCTTTGTTTACTTAAAAGATCTTGGGGAACTTAGAAAATATACTGAACAATTCATTGTATGTCCCATAATATATTATGGTAAATGTGGATAATTTTCTGATGCTTAAAATCATTTTATTATGGCTAGTCACATTATCTGCCTGGGTTTCTTTTGTTACAGCTTGAATATCTTCTGGGTGTTACCAAACATAAGTAAATCACAATCTTTTCTGGAAAGACCCAGTTTGTTCACAAGCCTAATGCAAAGTCTTACATCTGATATAGGCCAATCGCTTCCAAAAAGTAAATGGTGTGGACTGGAAGTATAACTAAGTAGCTCTCTTATTTTTGTTATCAAGCATTGTTCATAATAGTCACTTACAGGGCCAAAGAAAAGCCCAGAAATGTCGGCGTACACATTTCTATTCTTGTATAAGACTTCTTGGCAATCAAGAATCCAAGGATTTCCCAAATGGCAAATTACGATTTTTAGATATGGATTATCAGTTGCAACCTCATCAACGTTTAAAGGGTGAGCGTACTTAAGCTTTGCATCGCTAGCAAATGTATCTCCACAATGTACCATAAGCGGTACTTCAAACTCTGTACATAAGTCATAGATCTTTTGATATTTTTTGTCTGTCGGGAAGTAATGTTCATACCCGCAGTAAATCTTGATCCCTTTCAACTTATTCTCTAATAGCCACTTTCTATAATTTCTAAAATCGTCAAGTGTGTGGTTGTCAATCGAATAGCCGCCCACCACTGCGAGATTATCGTGTTTTTCTGTTATTCCAAGTATTTTATCGGTGGAGGGGCGATCCTTATTTACCATATAGGACGTTATTACAATAGAGGTATCTATATCGCATTCATCCATACTTTGAAGCAGTTCAACCAGACTATCATCTATTGATCTGTTCGAATTATCGTACGAATTAAGATGTACATGACAGTCGATTGCCTTCATAGTCAGTCATTACTTGCCGTAACTTGGATTTAGCCATTCGATGAAGCTAGCATACTTCATCGAACGCACATCTTCCAAGTAGTTGGGCAGTATTTTTATGAATTTGAATCCATTTTCCAATTCGAATGAAAGAACAGGATCTTTAAATTCTCCTGCTATCACCTTATGTGCATATTCTGCTGCTGACATCTTATCGGCATAATCACAGTAATTGAAAAGTCTACCGCCGCCTATCATCCTTCGTAGATTGAATTTCATAACTGTTTCTTTTCTAAAATCATACAATCGCTTGCCGATATGTTCATGTCTGTATTTTGGGTGAGTGGATATGTCTGCACCATACAGACTATCTCCTTGAGGGTTATGATTTGTCATCATACCATTTCCAGTTATTTCCTCCCAAGTGTGGTCTGCATACTCGGGGTTCAGACGAACAATAAGACTACTTGCTGAACCCACTATCTCGCCATGTAGGTCGGCGACAAACTGTCCTTCAGGAAAGAATCGAAGATGACTCTCCAGTTCGTCAGGATGCCATATGTTCCCGTATCGAGCCAAGTAGGGAAATGATTCTTTTTGCAAATTTACTATATTTGGAATGTCTTCACTAATAGTTCTTCTTATAATGATCTCTGTTTGATCTGATGATGTCATAATTCATGTTTGAAATTTGATTGATATAATTCTTATGTAGAATATGTCTGAGATTTAACTTGTCAACTTGGGGGAGGACAATATAATCAAAGTTTCACAAAACTAGAACTCCGAGGACATCAACAATAATATGACAGGCGAGTTCCAACCAACATCAAGTGATGGAAAAGATTAACATCTGGAATGATTTTCTGGATATAATTAGGCATGTCGCCTTTAAAACGTTCAGAAATTGGCGGTATAATTCCTCTCTTATCCTTGGAACAATCCAAAATAAAGTGAGCAAAAAATTAATCTATCTCTCTTGTTCTCATATAAATACATCTTGGTTTTAGCGGAAGCTCTGTTTTATTCTAAAATTTCATTCCATGCTGCAGGAGAGGGAACTACGGAGTCTCCTAAATGTTTTTTCGTTACCATATTGAGTGATTATACCTGTAATCCAAATCAGTTTCGATGTAACATCCAAAAGGATAATGATTTTCAAATGGGGCGATAGTGGAACGGAAGAAAAAGCCATTAGTAGAAATCTTATTAAAGTTATACAAGATGTATCAAAAGCAAAAAGCCTCTACCTTAGTCTTTTAAATCAAGCAAAAAAAGAAATAATGCTGATGATCCCTACACCTAAAGGGTTAGACCGACTTCATAAGATGGGTGCAGTGCAAATACTTAAGGATAAATCGACGAACCTTGGTGTTAAAGTTAGGATTTTAACTCCCCTCAGGGAGACCAATCCTAGAAGGGAGAGTGATATCTTACGCAAGTTAAGTATTGGCAAGAGACGCAACTTCCAGACCAAATCGATTGAACAGATGACAGGAGAGCAACCAAGATCTACTATACTGGTTGTGGATCGGAAGTATTCCCTAATCTTGGAACTAAAAGATGATTCAAAAGATAGTTTCATCGAAGCTATTGGACCGTCAATTTATTCAGGCAGTATTTCCAGTGTGTCTTCATACGTAACAATTTTTGAAAATCTTTGGCAGCAATCTGAATTGTACGACCAAATAAAACTTGCGAATGAGAGACTTGCAGAAAAATCAGAACAAATCATTTTAAAAGATAAAGAGCTTCAGACACTCATTTTTAAGTTGTTGCAGGAAGACAAATCAAAGGAAGAATTCATGTCAATGGTAAGTCATGAGTTGAAGACACCTATATCTGTAATTAAATTCTATACAGATATGTTACTCAAAGTAAGTAAAATGGGACAGATAACTGATGCTCAAAAAAAGGCATTAGCAACCGTTTATCGAAATGTTGACAAGCTTGAACTGCTAGTAGACGATATTCTTGATGTGTACAAATTAGATATAGGAAAGCTGAATATTGCCAAAACCCATGTTAATGTTGCAGAACTTGTAACCCAAATTATCTCAGATTTATATTCCTTTATTGCTGAAAGACAGATAAAAGTTTTGACTGAAATCAAAGATAATGAAACTGCATATTGTGACCATAAAAGGATTGAACAGGTTCTTTCAAACTTGATAAAGAACTCTATTGATTTCGTACCTCGAGAAAAAGGAATGATAGTAATAAGAGTTGAACACTACGACGGTGTCAAAGACAAGCTTCACTTGAGTGAGAGTATTATTCAACCTCCCGAAAATATGATCCTGTTCAGTGTTGAAGATAACGGTCCAGGGATACCGGATGATAAGTTGGACAATATTTTCAAAAAATTCTATCAGATTGATACGAGCCTAACACGGAAGCATGGAGGAACAGGACTAGGTCTAACTATTTGTAAGGGTATTGTGGAAGCTCATGGAGGAATAATTTGGATTGATAAATCGGCTAATGAAGGCACCACGGTCAAATTTATATTACCTGTTAAGGGTGCCGGGGAGAAAAAATGAAAACAAAAATAATCCTCGACATTGAGGACACATTCGGTATAACCGATCTACCTCCGGTTGGATTAAGGCAATAGAAATGAAGTAAGAATCTATGAATGGCGTCAGGAAAAGTTTGGACGTCGTAAGAGTCGATCCGGATAAGTCACATTATGCTTATCTGGCAATGCCAAATTTTAGTCATTTTGTTTTTTTTAGCTTGAAGACAAGCGGGATAGCTTGGGAAAGCTGGTCTTTAGTTCGTCCGATCTCAAAGAGAAGAAATTCAAAAAATCTTTGCGAAGAAAGGCGTCATCCTACAAAGTGGAATCAACAGACAAGTAAGTACGGATGTAAGCAACTCAGGTTTCTTTGTGATTTTCCTGGACAAGATACTGTCAGAGGTTAAATAGGACTTACTTAAACATCACAAATTAGTACTACTTGAGAACTTATTCTCAATCCTTACTAGGCTAAACCTTAACAATAGTTGTTTAGCCTTAGATCGCCGACCGATGGCTCGTATATCTGGAAACCCGTGCCAAAGATATCGTACGTTTTGTCATATTTTACGGAGTATTATTCTCTCATCTTGATGAATAGATGCTTCTCTGACCCACAAAGAACTCCGATCTTTTCGATCGTCGGACGTTGGGATTTGATGAAAATATGCCGTATCGGTGTCTGGAATGGAAAAATTAATGTAATATGTCGCTTTGTAGATACTATGGCGGGAAGTGATAGCGAATTCAGAAGATATCTACACTCTAGCGGTAGATTACTTTCGCAAGATACAGCAGGAATACAGCCTAATCCACAATCGGCTACGCAAATACTCATCACTTTGGCCCTTGCCATCATTTGTTTGATTCTTATTTTCACGACGATTAATTCTGCAAATGCTATCTCAGGTGAGCCAATAAAATTGGGACTTAATGTTTGGCCACCAGATTTTCTTCCATTCATAGCACAGGAAAAGGGTTTTTTTGAAAAAAATAATGTTAATGTACAATTGACTCTGGTTCCAGATTATTTACAAATGATCGATGGATATTATACTGGCCAATTTGATGGATTAATAGGGGTCTATACTGATCTCATTTATCAGAATTCTCAAGGCACAGATTCTAAGGTAGTTTTTGCAGTTGATTACTCGGACACTGCAGATGCCATTGTTGGAAAACACACTGGTAATGATACTACTGTCAATTCTACAAACTTTACTTTGGCCGACGTCCGAGGTAAGAAAATTGGCGTTCAAGGTATAAACACTTTTTCACATTTGTTTATTTTGCAGGCATTAGAAAAAGCAGGGCTGAACGAGGGTGATGTTGAATTTGTCGACGTGCCTGCTCAAAACGTGACTCAAGCGTTAGAAAAAGGAGAAATAGTGGCCGGACACACATATGAGCCTTATACCTCAGAAGCATTAAGAAAAGGAAATAAAGTCTTGTTTACAGCAGGCTCCATTCCTGGGATTATCACCGATGTTCTTGGTTTTCATTCAGACGTCGTAGAACAACGACACCAAGATATTCAGGCAATTGTAAAGTCATTGATTGAAGCTGAGGATTACTATAGAGCAAATAAGGCAGATGCCTTGAAAATAATGTCCGCAAAATCAGGTATTGGCGAAAGCGATATCGTCAGCGGATTTAATGGCATCAGATTGCTATCTTTAAGTGATAATTTCAATACAGCTATGAACAGTAAATCCAACCAAACCACATCTCTATACGTTACTGGAAACGAGATTGCTGTTTTTTTTGTAAAGAGAGGGCAGATAAGTGACCTTCCGGACATGATAAAAATAGTTGATCCTACATTTGTTGAAGCTCTGTTTAAAGCTGAGAAATAGTTCGTAATAACATGCCATGTACCTATTCCATAATAAGAAGGAACTCTCAATGTAGTCTAGTACAAACTCGGAGAACGCGTTAAATGAAAATCAGGACAGAGCTTCTTATTATAATGGTTTCAGTGGTGTCAGCGTCAATTGCGGTAACTACATACTCAGCGGTTAATAATTTCTCAAAAATAATACGATCTGAAATTCAAAATGAGTTTGAGGTCATTGCCACAAATTTAATGGATAAACTCTCTAGACAAATGTTTGAAAGACTTTCTGACATTCAATTTCTTTCAATCAGCAACATATTAAGTAATACCAATTTTACATTGCAATCAAAGATGGATTACTTGAGGGACATCGAAAAGACGTATAAAGCATACGCATCGATTTCTCTCTACAATACAAAAGGAATTAAGATTGGCGATACAAGGAATATCCTTCTAGGGGTGAACCAATCCCAATCTCCATTTTTTCGACATGCGATCAACGGAGAGATATACTACGATAAAATTCCAGTAATGTCAGAATCTCTCAAACAGTTTGTTATACATTTTTCCGCACCAATATATAATGATAATATGCAAATTACAGGAGTCGTAGTAAGTCAATTTCCAATAAATAAGGTGAATGACGTATTTAAGCAACAGGCGCAAAACTTAGGCACTGAAAGCGGACAGTCATTTTTTAGGATTGATTTGGTCTCAAATAATGGTCTAGTGGTTTACTCTAGTTATGATAAAAAATCAATTATGCAAAGAAATATTGCAAATTCACAAGTTTACAAACTATTAAAAACTTCTGTGGACAACAAAATCGCCTATAATACTCTCGAGCGTCGCTTGGGTCAAGATGAAATTCTTGTTGGCGTAAAACAGGGAAATGGGTATTTGGACTACAAAGGAAGTGACTGGTTTCTAATAATCGGAGAGAGCTCCCAAAAAGTTTTCGGTGGACTTCAGGACATAATCAATCAATCACTTATTTCAGCTTGTATTATATTATCAATTGCTATCCTAATTGTTTTCCTGTTTGCCGGACGCATTTCAAATCCCATTACCAATTTGAAACGTTTGGTTCTCGATGTTAGTAAAGGCAATTTCAATACTAAGGTTGAAAGTAAACAGTCAAATGAAATAGGAGAATTAGCATCAAGTTTTGAATCAATGAGACAAAGTGTAAACCATGTAAACGACAATCTCAATTCATTAGTTAAAGAGAGAACTAAGGAATTGAGCAAGGCTAACGAAGATTTACAATTGAAGGAATTAGAACTAGAAAAAGCGAATGAAGATTTGCGGGCAGCTGAGATAGCGAAAGAAGAATTCATGTCAATGATAAGTCATGAATTAAAAACACCGTTATCTCCAATGAAACTTTACTCACAGATGCTTCTCAAATCAACAAAGTCATTCGGAAAATTGAATGAAAAACAGAACAAGGCTCTTACAGTAATTCTTAACGGTATAACAAAATTAGAAGTTCTGATAGGCGACATCCTTGATGTGTACAAATTGGACATTGGTAGACTTAAACTAAAGAAGATTGATACAAATGTTGAGAAACTGGTAAATCAGATTGTTAGTGAATTTAAACCACTTGCTGAAGAACAGAAAATTGAACTTAACTCAGATATTCAGACATCAGGTACGGTAAAATGCGACCCTCAAAGAATAAGTCAGGCCCTATCTGCCTTGGTAAAGAATTCAATGGACTTTGTTCCGAAAGAGGGTGGGAGAATTACTATACGTGCCGAAGAGGAAAGCGCCGACAAAGGATCCAAGATAATCTTCACAGTTGAAGATAACGGTACTGGAATTCCTGCTGATAAAATAGACAGCCTATTCAAGAAATTTTATCAGATTGACACAACTCTGACAAGGAAACATGGTGGAACCGGGCTAGGATTGGCAATTTCAAAAGGGATCATCGAAGCACATAGTGGAGAAATATGGATAGATAAAAGTTATAGCAAAGGAGCTTCTTTTAAGTTTACTTTGCCGAGAAATGGTGAAAATATATGAAACTTCTTGTAATAGATGACAATAAAGATTTGACCGAAGCCATCTATGATAGCCTGGACAGTCCAGATATTGAATGTAAAATGATCAATGATGGACAAATGGGTTTGGATGAGATATTGAAGGAAAGAGGCAAATACAATCTAATTCTACTTGATATTGCGATGCCTAATTTCAGTGGGATGGATATTCTGCAGAAACTAAAGAAGGAGAACATACTAAAGTCCGAGAATATCATTATATTTACGGCGTCCTCCATTACAGATAGAGATATTGACGACTTTGTCTCCTCCGGTGCAAAAGGAGTACTGAAAAAACCAGTATCTCTGGACGACTTAATTGAGCTGGTAGAGAAATACCGTAGTGATGATTAGCTCCATAAGTTTAAGGATTCAAACTGTATTCTCTTCAATTTTAGTTAATTGAGTAACATACATTCTTCATTTATGAATCAATTTTAATTCTGCGTGGTATCATTTGTTACAAAACTAAAAAGACCTTTTATTAATCACTGTTACCACTTGATCTCTTTTTTTAATAAGGAGAGAGAGTACGCATAGAATCGTATCCAAGCATACACCGGTCTGTAAACAAAAATGATGAATGGCACAAGATAAACATACCTCAGATTGCTTTTGCGAGTTGAGAAAACAATAGCTGTAATTATTACTATCACCTCATTTATAAAATATATCATCATCATAAAAATCAAAGGATATAGAATGGATTGCTGAAATGTCAAGAAGATATACGCTAAAGATGCCACTCTTACAAACAAAAGCACGATATCCATAAACATCATATCCATTATTCCTAAGATAAACAATATTCGGTATGTAGTTCCTATGCTTACTGCGTCTCTGTGTTTTGTCAAAGTGGTAAATTGTCCATGGGACCACCTCAGCCGCTGCCGCATCCATGCTTTCCAATTATTAGGACAGTATGTCCATGCAAAAGCGTTTGGAAGAAATACCACTCTACCACTAGTTTTAAAAATCTTTATGCCCAGATCAAAGTCTTCAGTTATAGTATCCATGTCATATAGACCTACTTTTGTAGCAATGGATTTTCTGAAAGCACCAAATGCCCCGGGTATTATTACTAATACACCCATCATTAGTCTAATCCGCCGTCCCAATTCAAATGCAATCAAATATTCGTATGACTGACATTTCGTTAGAATATTCGTTACTCCATCATCTCCACTAAGAATTCTTACATTGCCGGCAACTGCTACGACATCGGATACTGTCATGGCTCTGGCCACATCTTTTAATGCACCCCTTTCAAGTAGAGTATCACCATCCATTACCAGCATGACTTCTCCAGTAGCGAAGACTATACCAAAATTGATCGCTCCAGACTTTGAACCTTTGCCCTCCGTACGCTTTATCAGTTTAATCTGTCCACGTTTGTAATAGGGATATGCTTGCTCGAAAGTATTATCTGTAGAATGATCGTCTATTACTATGATCTCTTTATTGGGGTAAGTGTTGTCTAGCAGAGATTCTAAAGTATTTTTTATCGACGCACCTTCATTGTGGGCTGGTATTAATATTGTAATCTTGATTTGAGCGTTCTCAACATTTCGAAATGGAAGCGGACGCACCCGTCTGAATATGTTGTGAATTGACAGTGCTATTGGTTTGCCAATATTCCTCAAAAGGTCTACTAACACAAATGAGAGCAACCCCAGAAGCTCCCAACCTGTGAGGTTAGCTAACCAGTGAAAATAATCTTGTATAAAAGAGAGTATGTTTATAGTTTCATAGATCGCGATCATAAAGAAACATAACCAAGTTTATTCTCTTCATAATTATTCAAATTATTAAGCTTTAGTGCTCTATTGGTATTTACAAAATAATCTGTGAATGTCGCCCTGAAAATATTAGCAATTTATCGTGGTAGAGTTGTAGGAGTAATTCATTTGATTTGGAAGAGGAATTGTGTATCAGTTTGAAAGATACGTAATGGCATAGAACAGGAAAGTAGCGAGCATATCGCGGAGAAGGATAGAACCGAGTGTAAAAGAATATTGAATGAACTTGACGAACACGAAAATTAGTAGGAAGTAACATATCATTAAATCGAAAAACTAATTTACTTTGTCCTGTTAAGGGAAATGGTGATGTGGCATTCTCACTCCGTCCAGATCTCGGAAAAACGAAAAAGATGTCATTCAAAATGGCTGTTCTGATATGAAAATCAGACTTGATTCTTTCCCATGCTTGAGCAATTTTGGAGCTCATGCCCTGTACAAAGCTTATCCCTCGGTAAATAGTCGCTAGGGAAATGTCGACAGAATTGGCAAATAGTAAATTGAAAATCAAACTGTCTATCATTCTTGTTTTAATCATTTTAATCAGTATGAATCTTGTAGTGTATGTCACACAAGGTAAGGCGAATGCTGCCAATGATCCAATAAAGCTGGGTGTTAAAGTCTGGGCTCCTGATTTTTTCTCGTATGTGGCACAAGAAAAAGGTTTCTTTCATAAAAATAACGTAAATGTAGAACTGAAATTGGTGCAAGATTACCAAGAGATCCTTTCAGACTACGCTAATGGAGAGTTTGATGGAATGATTCCAGTATATTCAGATGTGATCTATCAGAATTCTCAAGGAATCGACTCAAGAGTTGTTTACGCAATCGATTTTTCAAATACAGGGGATGTTATTATTGGCAAAAGAAATAATGGTGGTAACCTGACATTAGCAGACTTAAAAGGAAAAAAAATTAGCGTAGAAGGCATTAACACTTTTTCACATCTGTTTGTGTTGAAAGCCTTAGAGAATGTAGGATTAACGGAAGGTGATGTTGAAATTGTTAGTGTGCCTGCTCAAAATGTTACGCATGAAATGGAAAAAGGGACGATTGTTGCTGGTCATATTTACCAGCCTTATACAACACAAGCCCTGAAGAAGGGCTATAACATATTATTTGCTGCGGGAACTATACCTGGCGTCATAACAGATGTTCTTTCTTTCCGGTCAAATATCATAGAACAAAGACCTGCAGATGTCCAGGCAATTATAAAATCGGTAATTGAAGCACAAAACTACTATACCTACAACAAGAAAGAGGCCCTAAAAATAATGTCTGCAAAATCTGGGATTAGTGAGAACGAGATAATGAATGGTCTTGGTAGTGTTAGTTTGCCTTCCTTAAAGGAGAATTTGAATGTCGCAATGAACAGTAAATCCAATGAATCTACATCGTTGTATTCATCTGGAAAATACATTTCGGACTTTTTCCTGGAACGGGGTCAAATTGGCGACTATCCAAACTTTAATCAAATATTGGACACTGAATTTGTCAATACACTGTATGAAGGAGAGACAAAAAATGCATACCAGAAATAGCTTTGAAATCAACAGATACATTTTTGAGTAGATAATGTATGATTTATACGACAGATTTCCAAGCGTTCCTAAAGAGTTCAACAAGAACAGAACGAAACCACTCCGATAAATTGCCAAAATGTGAGATTCTGCATCGAAGTCAAGTGATAGTTGCCGATAGTAAGTATACTTAAACATCAAATGATTTCGAGCTTAAATGAAGTGGGCATTTCATTCTCTGAAATGCTCCATAAACCTCGCAAGCATTTCGGTTTCATTTTCGAGTATTATGGGAATTATTCCAAATTTATCGATCAAATTACGCTCAATCTCTGTCGGATCTGAGAATAAAATTGCATATTTAGTAACTTTACGCTGCGAGTTTTTGCCGGCATTGTCCAAATCCATTAGTCTAGCAAGCGCATTCTCTAATTCGGATCCTATTAAAGAAGCCAAAATTAAACTTATTTTATTCTCCGCGATTAAGTCGAATGGTCCATAAGATTGCGATTCAACTGATATCATTTCGTCTAACTTTATTTCGTACCCTTTTTGCCTGAAGAATTCCTCAATTGGCGATAATGAAACTATGTTTTGTTTAATTTGTCCCATCTTTTCGGCACTTATTTCGTAATTATACATTTGATTCCAGCTGCCATCTGATAGACCAAAGCCTGAATTGCCACATTGGCTGCAATCATAAGAAATCTCTGGAATTGTAAAAATATTCTGACACTCTTTACATTTTAGTGCTGAAATTACTCTAAAGTAATCTACTCCAATAAGCTTGAGTTCCTTTCTGCACTTTGGACAAACTAGCTTGTTTTCTAGTTGAAAGTTACTTTCCAAATCTGAATGTCCACATTTATTGTGCTCTAATACGTTACCTCGTGTAAAATTACTTGCCCTACAATTTTGACATAGATAATTGATCATAAGGTTAATTGATTTGCAGGCCGGACAAGCTAACTTTAGCTGTGTTGGTTCTTTGGATACGTACCCTGCATTAATAAGTGACTTGAGTGTCTTATCATGATCCTTTAAAGAATTAACTGACTTTGAATCAAATTCAATAACAGAATGAATTTGTTGCCTTAGCTGGACACCACCCATAAGTACTTTTAATATTTTTCTAACCGAAGGTCTCATCAGAAGTTTTTGATCATCCGATATCTTGAACTTGCGAGTCCACTCGTTAGTTACTTTATGTAGAGACCGAGTGACCCATTTGATACCTGAATCATCCTTCACAATGTAATCACGAACCCCTGCCTTTCCAACAATCTGCACTAATTTCGGATCCTCCGAACCTGATATTGCGACAATAGGAAGACTCCTTGAAAATTCATTCATAAAATCAAGAATGTGTTTGTCACTTTGCACAATGTTACACAATACTGCGTCAAAACGTTCCTTCTTTAACTTGATCGATGCGTCGTCGACAGAGGAACATACTTCTAATTTTATTGAGCTTCCAACACTTTTTGCAATCTTCATTTGAGCAAATTCATCATCGTCAATAAGTAAAACATGTAATTTTTTTAAAAATAGGTAATCCTTATCATCACTCTTAGCATCTCGAAGAATTAACTTTAAATTTTCAATTAACAATGGATCGAGGACAATATTGTCTTTTTGAAGACCGTGATTAAGTTGTAATATTGAAGTTCTGATTGTCTCCGCCGTACGCTTACTAGGAATAACTTTCCCAGATATTGTTGCCTCACAAATATTTTTGATATGTTCAGCAATAGCCGCTACTTCCGGATGATCTTCCATCTTCGATGCCGACAGGATTCTCAATATAATAAGCATTAAATTGTCACGTGCCTCTCTATTCTCGTATTCCTCAAGCAATAAGAGCATCTTTTCAATAAGAGCTGATACGGCATTCTTATACTCTGATGAGTATAAGCTCGATTCTCCAGAGTGAGGAATAGTGGAGTCTAATTCTCTAATTACAGCCATACTAGCTACTTTGTATCCAATTATGAATATTGATTCTTTCTTATAGGCTTTCCGTATACACTTTTGTAATTATAGAAAGTTTTTCTATTATTTCTTATAATTGGTGATTACTTAACGCCCTAACAATGTGTCCTATCCGAGAATGGTAAGATAGAATAAATCGTCATCAGGATAAGTTTAGTCGAATAGCTTCAAAACTGTCCTAGTCTGAGCCTCCTGGAGGCTTGTCGTTCAGCCGTTTTACTAACGATATCAGGAGCCTCTTTTAATTTAATCGCTTCATGAATTATATGGCAAAGGATCTAATGGTGACAACCGACAACTTTCTTCCTTTTGATCCCGCGCCTGCAGAAAACTGTGCAAATAATAATAACATATGACAATGGTTCCTCTTTTGTTAGATAAGTGGAGATTGGATTTGAGCATCAATAAGGTACAATTTTGGTCTTTCAGGATGAAATGATGAACGAGTAAAGAATAACATTATCGAACCTAAATTCGTGACAGATCTCTTTAATACTAATCCCAAACCATCTTAATAAGTTTCAAATAGATTGAACCAAAATTTTGAAATATTAGACTGATTTATTCGTACTGTAATTGAATTCCACGTTAAATCAAAGAAAAACTGCACTTGCAACACTTTTCACATTGATATTAACTATATCAATATTTTCCAATCCTTCTATATTGTTGCACGCTCAATCCAACAGCGGTAATCAAGAACCGATAAAGATAATGTTGACCCTTTGGCCACCCAACTTCCTGGCGTACATCGCTCAAGAAAAAGGGATATTTGAGACAAACGGAGTCAACGTTCAACTCCTGTTCGATAAGGACTATTTCAGTGCTGTGGAGCACTATGATAATGATGATGTAGACGGGATTACTGTTGTCTTTTCCGATGCTATGATTCAGGATTCAAATGGCATCAGTACAAAAGTAGTTTACCACATAGATTCGTCACAGAGTGGCGACGCGGTCATAAGTAAATTAAAAAATCTAACAGATTTAAAAGGTAAAAAGATCGGGGTTGAAGGAATTAATAGTTTTTCGCATCTATTCGCGTTAAAGGCTTTAGAAAAAGTAGGACTAGGTGAAAGTGATGTCAAGTTCGTCAATGTAGTTGGCCTTAACATATCGGCAGCTTTGGACAGGGGGGAAATTGATGCAGGTCACACATACTCGCCTTTCTTAGAAGAAGCGACTGCTAAGGGATACAATATTTTAATTACCGCAAAAGAGAACCCAGGGATAATAGTAAGCGTTCTAGCATTTCATACAAATGTTGTTGACCAAAGACCACAGGATATAAAGAATATATTAATATCCTTCATCGAAGCGTTGGATTATTATAAAAAAAATAGAGAGCAGGCTCTACAAATAATGTCCTCGATGTCAAATCTAAGCAAAGACGAAATAGCTCATGGGCTTGACAACACAAAGTTAATGACCTTACAGGATAACCTCCGTTCTATGACGAATACTACTGGCGATATGCATTCGTTGTACACTTCCGGAGAGTATGTTTCTAAGTTTTTTACACAGAACGGTGTTATGAGTGACTATGCAAATATCGATGCGATCATCGATCCTCAATTTGTGAAGGCTATTGCCAGCGAGAAAAAGTCTTCTATTCTGGGAAACGGGCTCAAGTAGTGAGGATCAGGAATAAAATACTACTAGTGGTTCTACCAGTTGTTATAGTTTCAATACTCGCAATTTCGGCTATTGCTCTGAATAACTTTTTTGTATCCACAAAAAATGAAATAATAGACAAGCTAAAACTAACAGGCGATAGTACCGTAGATAAGATTTCAAGAGTAATGTTCGAAAGGGTAGGCGACATAAAGTTCCTCTCTGGCAGCAACCTGCTCTCAGATCCTGATATAAATCTCATTCAAAAAGTCAATTTTTTGAGGTCAGCAGAAAGAGCCTATAAAAGCTACGCATCCATGTCTTTATATGACAAAGATGGTATCAAGATTGGCGATACAAGAAGCCTTTACGTCGGATTAAACGAATCTGAAAAGCCTTTTTTCACTCACGCCATTAGAGGACAGATCTATTATGATAAGATCCCCGTCTTATCTAAGTCGTTATCACAGTATGTAATTCATTTCTCGGCACCGTTGTATTCTGAAGTAGGTAACATTTCTGGCGTAATTGTAGCACGTTATCCAGTATCCAAACTAAACGATATATTTAGAAATTCTCCTGTCAGCAGTGCGGAGAAAATCAATCCTATCAGACTAGATCTAATTGCCAATAACGGTCTAGTCATTTATTCTAACCATGACAGAAAGTCGATGCTCCATGAAAACTTAAGAGATCTTGCAATTTTTAAAGCCTTGACGAACAATTCGGGAACTGATCAAAAAGATAAACGGACAGTTCCAGTCACAATAGAGTCCACCAGTCGGTATGGAGAATCCCTCTATTTAGGCATTAGTCAAGGTCAAGGTTACTTGGACTATAGGGGCAGCGGTTGGTTCCTGATATTGTCCGAGTCAACTAAAGACGCGTTTGCGGTGCTCCTGAGAACCATATATGATTTCATTATCGCGGCCGGAATAATATTGGCTATCGCGTTGATCGTGATCCTTATTTTTTCAAATCGACTTACCGCTCCCATAACTAGTCTACGAACCTTGGCTTTACAGGTAAGTGAGGGAAATTACGAAACGCCATTCCCAACTCATTTTAGGGATGAGCTCGGGGATTTATCTCATGCCTTGGACATAATGCGAACTAGAATTACAGAAACTAACAAGCACTTGAATGATTTGGTAGATCAAAAAACTGGTCAACTAATAGAGATGAATAAGGACCTTATCGAGTCGAAGAATCGGCTTGAAGCCTTAAATAAATCTCTTATTTTATCTGACAAGGCAAAAGAAGAATTCATAATGATGGTAAGCCATGAACTCAAGACACCCATAACACCTGCAAAAATCTACACTGAAATTCTTCTAAAGTCTAACTCACTGGGGGATCTTAGTGAAAAACAGAAAAAAGCAATTCGAGCTGTCCACAAAAGCATTTCTAGACTAGAAGGGCTCATAAATGATGTTCTAGACGTATACAAGCTTGATGTTGGAAAAATGAGCTTAAAAAAGAAGGAGATTGCGATGAAAGATATTATCAATGAGAACGTTTCTGAGCTAATGCCTTTAATGAAAGAAAAAGGAATTAATTTTAAAGCCGAAGTAAGTCCATCGTGTGGTCAAATTAGAGTACTATGTGATCCTAGAAGGATCGCACAAGTTATAGGCAACCTCGTAAGGAATTCAGTAGACTTTGTAGAGGACAAAGTTGGAAGAATTACAATAAGAGTTGAAGTGATTCAAAATGAACGAGCTAACGATACCATAAAACAGGATCATGATTATGCTGGCCAAGTAGTAATTACTGTTGAAGATAATGGCCCTGGAATTCCACACGATAAAGCCGGAAACCTTTTCAAAAAATTCTATCAAATTGATACAACCTTAACCCGGAAACATGGAGGTACGGGATTAGGTTTGGCAATATCCCGGGGCATAGTAGAAGCACACGGTGGGAAAATATGGGTCGATTTAGAATATGCGGATGGCGCTTCGATAAAATTCACACTCCCTATTGCCTCTACCGATAGTCGACAAACAAATAATAATAAATAATAGGGATTGTGCTAATTAGGGAGATTAAATCTTCAATGAAAATCTTGGTAGTTGACGATAACAAGGAGATTACGGAAGCGGTTTCCTTCTATCTTGACAGTATTGATATTTCCTGCACTGTTACTAATGATGGGAGAGAAGCACTCCAAATCATTAGAGAAAGGGATGATTTCGATCTCATTCTATTGGATATAGCAATGCCTGACTTTACTGGCCTGGATGTTATTGACGAACTGAAGAAAGATAACCTACTAGTTTTAAGAAACATAGTCTTTTTTACTGCTTCTAACATAAATGAAGAAGAATTACTTACCCATGGTGCCAAGGGCATAATCAGGAAACCAATATCAATAGAAGAATTGCAATCATCCATTAACAAATTCGTGAGATAATTGTATTGTAATTCTTTGACGGGATCATGCTCATAAGACTGATCACGTTAATTTCTGGATCTCCTTGGTGAATCTCCAAAATGAACAGGGCTTTAAAAGAGATCTTGCATCACCGTTAAAACGACTTTCTGTCAGTAATAGTAACCATTTGTGGCAATTATGTTATATTTTATCCTTAGTAAGTGATATTTGGTTTATTTATTCATCAAAACACATGATTTCGGACACGTTTCATTAATAGGCGGAAAGGGTATAGTAATTTGTGGATTGATCATGTCGTATAGAAAAAATGCGCCATTGATAGCGCTGCCTGATGATCAATTTTTAATGATTAACAGAATACCAGAGGAAAAACCCATTATACCGGTCTGTTATGTTAGCTCTCCTATGATAACTATGGCTGTCAGTCATTTTAAAACGAAGGCGTGGTGTGTGTTTCTGATTATCGAGGTCAATGATGGTATCTTGGATTCTATCGATTTTGATATTAGATATTACTGTGGTTTCAATATCAAGAATCAGCAAAGGCAGACTATATGGACTTTATTGTTGTCCAGAACATTGGGAGATATTAAATCAATTTGTGCTCTATAATAGGATATTTGGGGAGTTCAAGTGCAGCCCCACTATTGGTTGACGGCCTCGGAAGAATGGAATATAGAGGCTATGATAGTGTTGGGATAGCTACTCTCAATAATGGAAAATTGCTGATAAAAAAAGGGGTAGGTAAGGTCGCTCAGGTGAGCGCGTCCCTAAATCTGAAAGAAATGATTGGTGAAGTGGGAATAGGACATACGAGATGGGCCACACATGGTGCTGTAACTGTTACTAACGCTCATCCTCATTATGGATGCAAGGTTGGGGTTGTCGTAGTGCACAACGGTATAATTGAAAATTATCATGAACTAAAAGAGGAATTAGTAAAACAGGGTCACGTTTTCAAGAGCGAAACTGATAGCGAGGTAATTGCGCACCTTTTAGAACACTATTGGTCATTAAAGAACGATGCTAAAGAGGCTATGATGAATACATGCAACCGACTGGTAGGTTCGTTTGCTTTTGTTGCAGTCTTTGATGACTCGACTCTTTGCGGAGCGAGATACGACGAACCTCTCATAGTAGGAATTACTAACGAGGGATACTTTGTTTCCAGCGATGTTTTGGGTTTTCTAAAGTACACTGATAATGCAATATTTCTTGACAATAAAGATATAGTCATGTTGAAAGGAAATACGCTTTCGCTGTTTGACTTTGATGGACATGAAGTTGTACGGCTAGCGACTAAAGTTGCAAAAGAACTTGGCGATACCGATAAGGGGCTATATGCACATTATACTCTAAAGGAAATCCATGAGCAAAAATACACGATTAATAAAAGTACTCTACAAAATAAAGAGACCGTTGAAAAATTTTGTAATGCGTTGAAAGGTGGCAGGGATATATTTATTACCGGTTCTGGCACAAGTTATCATTCAGCGTTATTAGCCAAACACATCTTGTATAGATACTCAAAGACCCGTGTAGAAGCAATCATGTCCAGTGAATTCCAATATTCTTCTGAATTACTGGATAAGAATTCAGTTCTCATTGCTATCTCTCAAAGTGGTGAAACCGCTGATGTCCTACAGTCTGTCAAAAAGGCAAAAGAGAGAGGAGCTAGAGTGCTTTCGATTGTTAATGTCGCTACGTCATCTCTTGCGAGACTCAGTGATTGCTTTCTTGAAGTAAAATGCGGGCCGGAGGTAGGAGTAGCAGCAACCAAGAGCTTTACCAGCCAGCTAGCTGTACTGTATTTAATAGCTGATACTATGGGAGGTAACTTAACAGGGATTACAACAGATATGGCAAATATTATGACAGCAGTTGAAGATACCCTACGATTGGAAACAAGAATTGCAGAGGTAGCAAAAGAGGTGAAGGGTGCAAAAGATATTTACATTATGGGCCGATCAGTACACCTGCCAATATGTCTTGAAGGTGCTCTAAAGATCAAAGAACTTGCTTACATTCATGCAGAAGGAATGGCAGCAGGCGAGATGAAACATGGACCACTCGCCTTGATTGATAAAGGCAGTGTTGTTATCGTTCTGAATCCCCATGATTCAACATATACCGATATGGCTTCCAACGCACATGTATTAAAATCGAGGGGAGCTAAAGTAATCAGCATATCAAGCAATGATGACCTGGCATATGATTATTGTATAAAGATACCCATTATCAGAGAATCATTATTGCCTTTTGTTGAAATTGTTCCATTACAACTCTTGGCATACTTTTTAGCGCTCTACAATAATATAGACCCAGATTATCCACGTAACCTTGCTAAATCCGTGACTGTAAAATAAGACAAATCACACGGTGATATCGTATGAACAATCCTGGAAATTTGCAATTGTCACTTTATTACGCTCCATATTGTACGGGAAGACTGTGAGAAAACTCTGGCGATCGGAAGATGCCTAATTTGATATTCTTTGATTTTCAAGTATTTGTTTCAGGGTTTTTGCCCTGGCTGCATTCTATTTCGTTTCTAGAAATTATTGGCATGATGGCTGTAATGTCGATAGATGTGGTCAAAAATATAGGTAAGCCGATTTTATTAGGAGTACATCAGCTAAAGTCTCGTTACGAACCAGCCCATTTCAAATATAGGGAGGGGGCAGGATCCCCTAAGGTCAGCATAATAATCCCAACGCATAATGAATCGTCAACCGTAAGGAAAATTATCAATTCATGTTTGGAAAATCCATACCGTAATAAGGAAATTATAGTTGTCGACGATCATTCAACTGATGATACATTCAAACAAGCATACCCCTATCATAAACATGGTGAGATTAAGCTCTTGCAACGAATGGGGAGCAAGGGGTCAAGAGCTTCGGCAATAAATTTTGGGATCACATTTGCTACTGGAGAGATTATGGTGATTGTTGATGCCGATTCAATCCTTGAAAGGGATTCAATTACGGAGGTAGTAAAGTACATGTCCCTTCCCGATGTTATTGCTGGCGCTGGAGATGTTAGGGTTATAAGCGGCGATAATGATGTTACTAATCTGCTAACCAAATGCCAGTCCTACGAATATCTAATTGCGTTTGAATTAGGGAGAAGGTTGAGGCTCATGCTAAACATCTTGGTAGTCATACCGGGTACATTTAGTGTTCTCACTAAAGAACTGGGGAAAAAGATAGGCCTCTACGACAAAGATACAATTACTGAGGATTTCGACTTGACGCTTAAAATTTTCAAAACTGGCGGAAAGGTCACTTTCATTCCTACAGCCGTTTGTTGGACTTACTGTCCTTATACCTGGAAAGGTTGGCTTAGGCAAAGAATACGATGGTCACATGGTCAAATAGAAACATTGGTGAAACATCGTAATATCTTGACAACAAGAACAACCTATAAGCCATTACTTATCCTGGGGGTTTTTGACATGCTTTTTATGGATGTTATCCTTCTTTTCGCAAGAATCTTCTCAATGGTCTGGTTAGCAATTAATTTTTCTCAAAATATAGCATACATCATTATCTTAATATCACTAGTTTATTTTGTAAGTGAAATAATCGTAATTATTACAGCTGCGCTTTTTTCCCCACGTAAAAGTGATCTTAAATACGTATATCTGATGCCATTTATTGTTCTTATTTATCGACCGTTATATGGGATGGTCAGAATGTTTTCATATGTCCAATGGTTATTTAGGAAAGAAGTACCGTGGTGAAGGGGAAAATTAGCTTTAAGACGTCGGCTTGAGGAGGTATGATCCTACTTGATGGCTACAAATTTAATGAACTATTCCCGAAGTTTATGTCACAATTATATAATAGTTAATTCAGTATTCGCAAATGATCATCTGATTGCTTTTTGCGTCCTAGAAAGTGAAGTCAAAAAATTGATCTCACGCGATCTAAATGACTCGAAACGTACGAATGCATTGAGAAAATTTGTGCTTTCAATAGGGATGAGCCGAAGGGGAACTGATTCTAGTTAATTTTCTTATTGTATGGACCGCTTCTGTCCGCGCCAAATTTTATATCAGGGCGTTAACCGCTACACCAATTGAAGGGCTGGTAGTTCAGGGGTAGTAATGTTCGGTTCGCAACCGAAAGGTCGCGGGTTCAAATCCCGCCCAGTCCATCGCTCCTAACGCGCAAGGTTTCGCTAACTCATACGCTTAAAAAATCCTTGTTCTTAAGAAAAAAAGAAAGTTGGTACGAATTCAAGAATAGCAATTTCCTAAGAAATATCTTAATAAAGTTTTCTTAATGAGCATAAGCTTATCGGTGAATTCTTAAGATCGTCTAATTTTTGTTAAGAATCTGTTATTTATTCTTAAGAACTATGTTTCAAGTGACATATTGAAACCATAAGGTTTATTATAATGGTTTCCATACATGGATTATGAAATTGCAACACCTAGAAAACCTAAAAAATAAAATTTGGATTAGTGTTGGAGCGAGTATCAAGTCGACCGACATAGATCTATTCAACAAGCAACTAGATAACCTACGGTGCAAGACTCTCAAAGATCTTTGTAACTTATTAATAGGTGGAAAATTGAGATTGCTGACCGATGACGAACAGATACAGAATATGAAGTCACAAACGCAGGCTACAGGATTATCTACTGTTCAAATTGGTGAAAAATTTGATTTTTGGAAGCAAATTGATGAACAAGACTACCATAAATGGCTTCTAGGCAAATATCATCCGCATACAGCTAATTGCTATCACAGTTATTACATAAGATATGTTGATTCTTTCTTTGGACCAAAACCAGAGGGCGATTTACTGAGTTTAGCAAATCACAAAAGATCATGGATACTACAGGCAATAAAGCGTTTTGGAGACTATTATGTGAATAGATATGGAAATAAAGAAGTAAAACTTCTGATTGCAAGGATAATCGAGCGATATGGACTTAATAAAGATCTTGACCAAAAAGACCGCATTTATCTTGTAAGCCCTCAGTTTGTAGAAGAGAAAATAAAAAAAATAATCGACATACCTGGAGATATAGGGTTTACATGTAGACTTGGTCTTTTTTCAGGATTGAGAGAGGGTGAACTAACATATATTAAACAAAAACCAATATGCGATCAGTCTTATGGCTGCCAGTGTGAAAAGTTACATGTAGCAAATTGCAAAAACGGTCATTCCGTCATTGCTATAAACTGGACAAGAGGCAACAAAAGGGCGCTAGCTACCATAGTTCCAACGAACTACTGGGAAAAATTGCGCAATATGCAAAAGTTTGATCAATTTGATATACAGGCAGCACATAGAATTACAAAAAGGGAAGCCAACATACCCTACGTTGTATTGAGAAAAATTCACTATAATGTAATAAGATTTAACAATGCTCTAGAATTGGACGAAGCGGAGGTTTTGGCAGGTCGTTTTAGATCAGTAAGTGCACGACATTACGTACTAAATGACCCGGAAAAACTATCAGGGAAATACATTTCAGCCTGGCAAAATTTCGGTATTAATGGTTTTGTCCTATAATTACGTTAAAATATCATAGCACAAGATTTTCATTCTAACCAATTCTTTAAATCTAATAGTAAAGCTAGTTTTCTGTACTGTATATGAAAAAGGCACTTGAGAGTGTAGACCAGATCTTTGTATGGGAAAAAATTGCAGAGAATTATGAATTCATAGATGGAGCTCAAATATCTAATAGCTTTCTCGTTTTGATGGTCTTGAACAATTCGAAAGAACCGTTAAGCACAACTCAAATTTCTCAACAAATAGGTGTTCAAACAAAGGGGAAAATATTCAAAGTATCAGGGGCTTTGAGAGATTCTCTAGAAAATAGACTGAGAAAATTAGGTTATGTTGAAGGTAAAGATATTCCAAATATAAAAACAGGTCGTAAGCCTGTCAGGATGACTTTGTATTCAATAACGACGAAGGGGAAAACGTTACTATATGGGTGGATCGCATTTATCAAAGCCATAGATTGAACATCTACTAAACTTTGAACGTCCTTAAAATCAGTAAAACATCCCAGGAGCTGAACATAATCCTCTTTATACCTATTGGAATATGCCTCAATGACTGATTCGCGCGTGAACAATATACCAATAGGGCTTGTAACAGAGAGAGATATAGTTAGGAAAGCATGTTCCCTAGAACAATTGAATTGTAGCACATTCCGAGTTTCAGAGATAATGACTGCTTCGCCAGTTACGATTGTTTCTGAGGCAACCCCTGAGGAAGCAGCTGAATTATTTCTAAAGAATAAGATAAGACATCTGCTAGTTATTGACAAAAATACTCGAAAGGCTGTAGGCACTATAACTCCAATGGATTTTACTAGATATAGAGAACATATGAGAATAAAAGGTCAAGTGGGTATGAGTAAGGAAGATGCGGCGATTGAAAAGATACTTGATTACTATAGGGATTAGTAATACATCTCAAAAGTGACAGTTGCATGTATACTTCGAGTTATGATTGAAGTTTAAGATTCAGATTTATGAACTAGAGATGTTAATTACCTGCTTTGCATTACACTGTCTTTGTCAAATTTAATCCGAGTGGTAAAATTGAAGTCAAAGGCAATGAGATAACAATATGTTTGAGGTCTAAACCTGAGCGAGGCAAAGCCAACAGAGAGATGATAGAAAGGTTAGCTAGCTATTTTGAGGTATCTAAGAATAAAGTATGTATTATTTCAGGATTGACTTCCACGAAGAAGCTAGTGAACATAATGCATTGAGCAGAAATTAAGGCCACACCTCATTTTATCAAGTTTTGATACCAAAAATTTTCATTTAAATGATTTGGAGAATGAATTGTATGTACAGAGAATAGTAGCCTATTACTCATGGCGAGTATCTCAGCAATTGCTCAGGGTGATGTGTATAAATAAACGCAACTTATCAGCTCGGGTCCCCAAAAGTTCCCTCTAGAAGACTACGAGTAAGTCTAATGCGCAACTCTGACAAACTTATAACCTGATTTTTCCAGTCTTCTTTTTATTTCCTCTTTAGTAATAAGCGATGTTTCAAAATCAACAAATACAGTGTCTGTCATGTAGTCGATATCGATTTTCTTTACTGCAATTTCTTCTTTTAGTTGTTTCTCTACAATGGATTTGCAGCTAGCACAATACATTCCAATTATTTTGAATAACGCCCTCTCTACTGGCATAATCAGTATACAAGTCAAGCTAATACGAACATTTCTCTTTCTGTTCGGATGTAATCATGAAGGCCTTTGGCAAATAACCAATTACGGTTCGGTGAATGGAGCCCAAACTCGGACATCTTATGTAGATGGAAAGTCTATACTAGTATTTTCTCCTTCATTTTTAATCGACTAGTCGTAATCCAATAACAACTACTGTTAGTGAATGTGGAATAAAATTTCGCTGAGTTATCCGACTTGACGAAGTCTACGATATAGACGACATATAAAAAATAAGTCTCGAATGTGTCTATCTTAGCTACCGTATTCGACAAAAAATGAGAATCTGAATCTTGTGATTCTTTATATCGTGTCAATTCTTTTTTCACCAAAAAAATTACTTTTAATGCTAGACGAAAAGCATCAAGCATATTATCATAACTCGTTTATTCCTTATCTAATTTCCCATCATCCGGAATTTAAAATAATACCATAGGTTGGAATCAAGGAAACGAGCTCTTAACGACACCATTGAGTTTAGCAGGATTTTTCGTTCTTGTTTCCATGTTTAACTATTTTATGATAAAAGACTCATCCACTATCGAAACAACCGGTGAGCAACTAAGACAGGCAATGGAGAACCGAAACCATTATGAAAGTCTGTGCTACCCCTTTCACTGACTGTTTTTAGCTTTCCCAAAGAAGTTTGACATCATAAAGTCTCTAAATTCACTGTCAGTCATTTTATTTTTGGCTTCTAAAAATCCTGAAGCATCATTTCCCACTACGTATCTTGCATTGGGATTAGATGAAGCTACAGCATCCAGTATAACGGAAGGACCTTTCGAGTGAAAAAAATCAGGTATCCACAATACAGTATCCGAGGCAGAAAAAAAGTTGGAATACAAATTATACCTTCACATTTGTCTAGTCCTTTTTTTATTTATTTTATAAATTCTTAATCTCAATCTCTTGACAAGCGATTCAGGGCCCAAACGCCATCAGAATTCAGGTAAATTTCCCAAATCATCGCAGGAAAGTGAACTAGATTCATTCTTGATGTATTCTGTGCCACCTAAGACCACTATTTTAAGGTCAGGTCCAATTTCGCAAGTGTTATTCGAACCAACTGTTATGGTCTTATATGAAACTCCATTGTGACCATCCATGACTTCGTATCTGCTTGCCATTCTGCCATCAAATACACCCCGTTCGTTAATCAAGTGCTTGACAACACGGTCGACCTCTGTGTGGTTGGTATTGTACCTTACCTTGGATATTCCAAAGCACGGCATTAGAAAACCGGACCTCCGCAACTGATTTTCCACAAATCTACGCCTAAAATGATTCCAAGAAACCCAGTTCTGACATTAGTGAACGGGATTTCCATCGTGTTGATGACACTGACTCCTTGTGCCGGTATATGTTGTTATCCTGATAAATCTCAATGGCCTGTGTAGGGCATACACATACACACCTCATACACCAGTTACACTGATCCTCCCTTATTGGATCCGGCTTGTCAGTGTAGTCGGCGCGTCCTTCACCTTTTCGGAATTCTCCAGTACCTGCGCTAATTGCATTGATCATTTTGAATGCGGGGATGTCGTGCTCAGTTCTGTACCATTGAAATAGATGCAGTGGACATTCTTCTATACACTCACCACAAGCTATGCAGGAATCCCAATCTACTGCAACAGTCGTCCCGTGTATACCTAAAGGAACATAACGCTCTCCTCTTTTTCTGTATGCCTCCTGGACCAGCGTATCGGTCGATGATTCTCCATTTTCTTTTCCAGGTCCCCAAACGAGGTGATACTGTTTGCCATCTGTATGACTATGCCTACCTATGATACGATATTTCCTCGGGAAGTCTGGGTCTATTGGCATTGTTTTAAGATATTGTCGACGACGTTGTAATAAGTGGGTAGGATTGCACTGCAATTCAATGCAATTGGAAATAAACAAGATTCAATGCATCTTTGATTTGTTCGTATTCTTACACGCTACTTTCTTACTACTTTGAGTCCATGCGAAAAGTGTAAATATTTACTGAAATCAATTCTAATCTAATGTTCGTTCTACAGTTCATGGTTTGGCAATCGAGTAAAAGTGAAACTCACTTTAGAGCACAAGGCTTATGAATATCCTTTCACTAGTAAAATGTATTCATTCATGCCCATCATCACTGTGTCGCTATTCAGTGGAAGAACCCAGAGAGAAAAGGACAGGTTGGCAGAATCAATAACTGATAGCGTTTGTAAGATCTTGGCGGTTGACAAGAAAGAAGTAATAGTGGTATTTCAGGAAGCGGCAAGCGGTAACTGGTATGCTGAAGGTAAACGTCTGTAATTGTTTTGAAAGATATATTCTAATGTTATTCTTCGCGTGCAAGGAAGGTGTAGTTTTTGGGTCTAATACTACAACAATAACAATATTGCATTTGACTCTGTGGCTTAGGTTCCTTACAGGGGTAAAATTTCTTTCAGCGGATTAAAGTCATCTTACAATGACCCTACCACTTAAACTAGACCAACGTACATTTAAATTTATAAAAATTAATGTATACCCTATGGGTAACGCATACTACATGAAATGTGTAATCTGTGGTCAACACATACCGAAGCAAGATAGGAAAGAGCACTTTGGCAGTGGACAACACAACCTGGACCCAAATTTTACAGCATGGATTATAGAATTTGATGATAGACTGACAAAAGTGGAAAAGCCAAAGAGTGGCGAGCAGTCGTAAGAAATTATTTCCAGTGAATAACTATAATGATACTAAAGACAATGTAGAATGGGAGAAATTATTAAAAAAGTCAACAAATATCCTGCCACGCTGCCACAATTAAAAGTCGTTATCAATATTAAGGACCCACTAAAAACCAAAATGGACAAAAGTTTATCAAAGTACTCTATATATAAATTACAAATGGATTTATTAACTCGTACAAAATAGATTTTTCTAATTTATTATAAAAAACCAGGGCCGTAAGTGGGAGATTTGATTTAGACGATGGAGCTACAACTAACCGAATCCCTCATAAATGCAGGAATCGCGAAGATTGAAAAAACTATAGTGGCTGAAATTGATGTCTTACTTATCACCCATAAAGACCAGAAAGACAAACCCGTACAGTTCGATATTGGAGAAAGTCCCTATTCTACGGGATTAAACTGCGAGTCTGCGTGTCGTGATATTTTTCCCCGTATCCTGATTACAACATTAGTTAAATTCATTACTGATAGTTGGGAACAAGTAAAGATAAATATCGAATCTTCTACTTCTGGAACGAATCAAAACCAGGAACAACTCCTATCAACCGAAATACACAAACGAAAAACTCGGCATATTAACTGAAGCCGTACTTATTGACGAAAAACCCTACTGGCTGATTTCTGAAAGTGGCGCAATTACCTCCAAACCATCTATCCTTATAGACGATAACAAGAAGGTAGATCCACTATTCAAGGATCAATATCTTACTAAGGCCTACAGTTTCGATTCAGAGGAAGAATTAAAACACTACATAGAAACTACCAGCACCTTAACACTCGACGATCTTTATGATATGATTAAGAAGATAGTCAGGAAATATATCGATTCTGATGATTTTCATATCTCAATTATTACAGTAAGCATTATCTTTACCTATTATCAGGACAGGGTAGGGACAACGCATTATCTGTTTTTTGTGGGGCCCCCTAACTGTGGTAAGACCAACAATCTAACACTATTTGAAGAAATGGCGTACCGTTGTATGTGCTCCAGTGGACTAACAGCTCCTAATATGTACGAATTTTTGGGGGGTAGGGAGGAAGGAATGGGGACCATTGCAGAGGATGAAGCTGATGATATCGATGAAAATCGCGATAAGATGAAGGTGTATAAGAATGGGAGTCGAAAGGGTAAACCTTACCTGAGAATAGATACAAACTCAGGACGAAGGCAGGGACGATTTTTCACGTTCTGTTTCAAAGTTGCAGCAGCTGAACGGTTACCGGACCCAGAGAAAGCAGGAGGACTTATTCAGAGAATAATATCAATAACTTGTAAAAGTGGAGATCCGCAGTTCGACATTTCTGAAGTCATTAACCCGATGGGAGACGATTCTTTTGAAGAGCTTCGCCAGGAATTAAACCATGTTCATAAGCTTCTACTGATTCATAGACTATTACACCATCATAAGAAAATTCCCGATATCTACATTAATTTAAAGAACAGAGAAAGACGACTCTTCAAACCCTTACTCCGTATATTCCAGGGCGCTAATACGCAGGAAGCATTACGCCTTATCCTTACAAATTTCGTTAACCAAAAAAGACGTGAAAATACTGATTCATTACTAGCGTTCCTGTACGAGCGCATTAAAGAAATTGTTGATCTTAGGAAAGCAGAGCTTGGAAAATCTAAGACAGATGTAGTTGTACCTTTTCATGTTTTATGGAAAATAATAACCGACCCGTTAGTTAACCCAGGAAAAGAGGTAAAATATAGTGTAAATTCCTACGACAGCGCTGAGTTTGGTGTTTTTACCAAGAAGGAAATAGGAGCGAAGTTACGAGTCCTTGGAGGCGAAACTCCAAAGCATAGGGGACACGAGCGGGGCCTAGTATTCACTGACGATACAATGGAGCGCCTTTCCAAGATGTTTGGGCAGGATACTAACATCACGATAAGCACAACAAGACCAATCTGCGCCGATGGGACACATTGCGCCGATCCTGGGGATGCGCAACCAGATCCGAACCAAAAAGGATTGAAGGAAAGTGGTAAATAATGACTGATAATTCAAATTATTTACAACTTAATGATAAATATCTTGGTAAATTAGAACGACAGACAGACAGTAAAACCCTCACCCATGTCTATAATCAGCGCAATCGGCGCATCGGCGCAAACCATGACTATAAGCATGAACTTGAGATTATCCTAACTCATTTCGCAGGCATTGACTTCCCCAGGACTATATCGACAAAGACCACGGAAGGACGGCAGGTCATGGTTAACGACAAAGAGGAAGCATTAGCTCGGTTCAAACAGGCGAATTATTTAGACTGTCGGATTAATGCCTATAGCGAGCTGGATCATAGTCCCAATTTCATATTCATAGACATTGACATAAAAGACAGTGATAATAATTCGATCAAGACTACAACAATAGAAGATAACAGGACTCGATTACAAGCTCTTGCATTAGCTAATGATTGTTACAAGTACAAAATGGATTTAGTTACTAACGGCGTTGTCATAACAGACGCAATCAAGTTTGTGCAACAAAAGAAAGAAGAATTGACTAAAGTTGAATATTCTAGTAAGGAAAATACTTCCTCATCATGGCATGGAAAAACTGGAAATAAGATTTTTTGAGGACTTATTTTGTGTAGTGCACTGAATTGCAGTGTATGCATACCCCTTTAATAGAATGATAGGAGATAGGTTAAACGCTGCCAATTGATTCTATTCCTCTGTAGTTTCCATTTCCACCCAAGATATCTTGTTTCCTAGGCTACCTACCCGGGACATAAACTTGGGACGGACACGAATTACAGACTAATGTCTGGCCTCTCAATTGGCAGCATTTCAATTCCAAGTTTATTAAATTAAATTAAATTATATTCTTCCTTCTTTAATCTTCTTTACAACGTCTAATCCATATGCCTCTCAATTTTGGAGCTATTTGAATACGGCCTAACCATCAAGGATGTTAATCATGCAATGGCAAATGGAGTCATTCAATATGACAACCCGAGGAGACCTTTGCCTACTGAGGAAACTAGTGCACTGGGAATTCCACTTATTGGTGATTACTATTACAACTTCCTAAATAGCAAAGGAACATCGATTGAAAACAGGAAAAGATGAGCCAATACAGTTTCTGCATGCAATGATTTCATTAGAATCTTTGTTAGGTGCAGATACTGAAATAAAACACAAAATTTCTACTAGATTAGCATTATTATTAGGATTAATAGGCTACGATACCTTAGGAGTGTTTGAAAATACAAAAAAATTCTACGATAAAAGAAGTAAATTATTACATGGAGGCATTACCATAAATGACAATCCAGAAATTACTTCTAAAGATATTAGAAGTATTTTAAAGTATTCTAAAGATTGCATCCTATGTTGTATGGTACTCACAAAAAAATTATACATCGAAAAAGGTAAAAAGGATTTTAAGAAGTTTCTATTGGATAGAATAGATCAGTGCATATTAGATATTAAAAAAAGAGAAGAACTGCTGGGAAAGATGAAACACGATAAAATATTGGGTTTCATTTCAATATAGTGTTGTGTCACGTTGTCTTGTCAGATCAAATTTTCAGATTTACTCCTTCAAATCTGTGTAGGAATCCTTGTAGTGTTACTGCTGTAATCTGGCTTAATGAAGGAAATAATTGAAGTGATAGAACTAGAAAAAGCTCCATCAGCTTTCTAGACCATATAGTGAACTGGAACTCCCTATCTATGACAGGAACAAAGACGTAATTAATTTAGTTTATGAAGTAGCAGTAACGATATCGGTGCTTATAGTAAAATACTATTCTATAGCTACAATAAATTATAGCACCACTAAACTTCATTTAGTTTATAGACTCAAATGAACTTGTCGTTGTCATTTAAACTTGAACCTTTGCTTTTGCAATGCACAGTACACGTCATTTCTAAATTAAGTCCCGCCGCATATTCTCATTACGAAAATAAATGTTAATTATGCTAAATCGAGTCCTGGGCGCCTAGTAGCTTTTGCTGTAATAGGCGCACTTTCTACTTTGTTAGGACTTGATTAGTTCAGTGATTCCAATAGTCCTAGAATTTTAATCTTTTGTAAAATATCTTCTTTACAATTTCTGCCATAATAATATAGAACAAAACAATTATTCCTATCGCAGACAAATATAAAACAGGGAGTCCTCTAAAGCCGAATAAATCTGCAAACGGCGTGAATGGCAAAATGATCGTAAGACCAACGATGAGTAGAGTAGCAAATAACAAATGCTTTCTTGGCCTACTTCTAAATAGGGGTTTCCTAGTCCTAATGACAAGTACAACCATAGATGCAGAAATGACAGATTCCATAAACCATGCTGTCCTGAACTGGTCCATCGATGAATGCAATACAAAGAGAAGCGTTAGAAATGTAGTAAAATCAAATATCGTACTTAATAGACCAAATACAAGCATAAATTTCCTGATAAATTTTATATCCCATCGCCTTGGCTTCTCAACAATTTCTATGTCCACATTATCAGTGGATATTGTCATTTCTGGCATGTCTGTCATCAAATTCATAAGTAAAATCTGCTTTGGTAACAATGGAAGAAATGGTAAAAATAATGATGCGCCGGCCATACTAAACATATTTCCAAAATTCGCACTGGTAGCCATAAAAACATACTTCAACGTATTGGCAAATGTCCTCCTCCCCTCTTGCACTCCTTTTGCTAAGACGCCTAAATCTTTTTCAAGTAACACAAAATCAGCCGCTTCTTTTACGACATCAGCGGCTGTATTGACTGAAATACCTGCATCTGCCGCGTGGAGGGCTGAAGCATCATTAATTCCATCTCCCATATAACCAACAACATTCTTCCCTGCTTGCCTTAATGCTAGAACAATACTTTCCTTTTGATTTGGTTCAATTTCTGCAAAAATATCGACCTCGTCGGCTCGTTTTATTAATGCCTCTTTGGTCATGCGGTGTAGATCAGATCCTGCAAGTACCTCGGGGTTAAGCAGTCCTAATTGCTGTCCTACATAGGCTGCAACATGTTTGTTGTCCCCGCTAATTATCTTAAGAGAGATGCCAAGTTTCTTCAGATTAGATATTGACGCCCGTATGTCAGGTTTAAGGGGATCATGAAATACAAGTAGTCCCAAGAAAGTCATATTGATTTCGTCATACTTGGTAATCTGACAAAGTAGAGTACTATTAATATTGTCATCAACAGCACTGTGCTCCATATCGCGGTAACATAAACCCAAAATACGGAAACCTTTACTACCAAATTCTGAGAACATATGCTGGATTTCTTGTTTGACTACTGATATATCGACAACTTTACCATTAGGCATCTCAGCGTATGAGCATATTTCAAGTATGTTATTCAGTGCACCTTTAGTAACTAGGAACGGAGGCTTTAGTGTTTTCGTTTTAGTTGTCATTACTCGTGCTGAGGATGATACAAGAATACTTAGTCTTTTGCGTATAAAATCATATGGAATTTCATCCAATTTGCTATAACTAGATACTTCAAATTGAGCAGAACAATAATCTTTGATGGCTTTGTCAATAGGATTTGTAAAGCCAGTTTCGTAAACCGCATTAAGGTATGCATAGAGAAGAACTTTATTGTTAGTATTTCCTTGTACGTCTATTGCAGATTGTAATTTTACTTCACCAATTGTCAAGGTTCCTGTCTTGTCAGAGCAAAGAATGTTCATGCTACCAAGGTTTTCTATGGATGCAAGGCGTTTCACAATTACTTTTTCGTTGGCCATCCTTTTTGCGCCATGAGCAAGGTTAACGCTAATAATTGCAGGTAAAAGTTGAGGTGTAAGTCCAATAGCTAATGCCAGTGAGAACAAAAATGATTCTAGAGCTGGTCGACCAAAATATACGTTGATTACAAGGATAGAAATTACTAGTAATAATGTTATTTCCATAAGAAAATATCCAAATCTTTTGACACCCTTTTCAAATTCTGTCTCTGGTGCCTTAAGTCTCAATCTATCTGATATTTTGCCTAACTCCGTACTGGCACCGGTGTTTATCACTAATGCGTTTGCGGTGCCGCTTACTACAAAAGTGCCCATAAAAATAGAGTTTATTCTATTTCGAAGTGGCGTCTCTTTTGGCAATATGACAGAAGATTTCTCTACAGGATAACTTTCTCCAGTCAGTGTAGCTTCATTGACAAAAAGGTCCTTTGATGCAATGATTAGACAATCTGCAGGTATATTGTCTCCTGATTTTAGTATCACTATGTCTCCCGGAACAATCTCTTCAAAAGAAATTTCCTGTGGTTTTTTATCCCGTAATACTATAGCTCTAAGTTGAACTATGGCCACCAACTTACTAATTGCGTCTGTCGCTCCCTTTTCTTGCCAGAATCCAAGTAGTCCACTTACAATTACGATTGAAATAATGATCAAAGCGTCCTCTGTTTGACCAAGGAAAAATGATAATATGGAAGTAAAAATGAAAATAACTATTATAGGACTTTTAAATTGGGAAATTAGTAATGAAAAGGAATCTGATTTCTTTTTTGATTTTACTAGGTTTTTTCCATATGTAGACAGGCGGCTATTTGCCACTTGAGAGGTTAAGCCATGTTCTTGCGTTGTATGAAATTGTTCAAGGAGTTCAGTAGTAGAGAGGCTCCAAAATTCTTGTTCATGGCTAATATCTCCTGCAACCATATATTATCAATTCATCCTGTCGTGTGCCATACATACATTATTCTGGAATTTGTATTTAATTTACTCCCAATTCTTACAACGACGGCAGGCATGTGGAATAAGCTAACATTATCTTTAAACCGTCTTATCTGACAAGAAGCACCGGACACTGAGCATGCTGCACAACTCCTTGTGCAACGCTCCCCAGCAAG
>JBBRRH010000034.1:0-37213 GCA_038201105.1 Nitrososphaera sp.
ACTCTTTTTTCCACGTCTCCAGATACTTCTTCACGTTTGGGCGCAATCGAATCGATCTCATCAATGAATATTATGCTAGGTGCATTTTCCTGAGCCTCTTTGAATGTGTCCCTCAATCTTTCCTCGCTTTCACCGTAAAATTTGCTTATTATCTCTGGCCCGCCGATAGAAAAGAAGCTGGCGTTGGTCTCACTTGCTACTGCTTTTGCCAACATAGTTTTGCCCGTGCCTGGTGGACCGTAGAGGAGTACGCCTTTTGGCGCCTCGATACCTATTCTCTCAAATATTTCAGGATGTCGTATAGGAAGCTCTATCATCTCCCTTACCTTTTGTATCTCGTTTCTGAGGCCGCCAATGTCTTCATAAGTAACACGCGGCACCCCTCTGGCTACTGTTTTTGGAACAGATCCTATTATAAATTCAGTATCGCCAGATACAATAGAGGCATTCTCTGATGGAGTAGTACTACTAACTAGAAACCCGATTTTTCGTCCCATGATATTAACAGGGATAGAATCGCCTTTGGTAACAACACGACCTTCTAGAAGTTCAGGAAGATGTTCTTCCAGCCCTATAATGTTCAAATCCTCTCCTGGAGAAAGTACTATCTGTTCGGCTTTTCGTACAACCACCTTTCTGACTGTTACGTTGTCGTCAATTCCTATTCCAATGTTACTACGCGTATAGCCGTCTATTCTTATCAGTGCCTTACCAGAATCTGATTGTTGCCCTGACCACAAGAGCGCATGTGTCTTACGTCTGTTTCCCGATATTTCTACCACATCACCGGTCCTGAGACCAAGCTGGGCTGTTATCCTTTGGTCTACTAATGCTATCCCTCTACCGACAAATTTTGGGTCTGTTTCAGCGACCCTTAAAGACGCTTGATTATCAGTCATCTTTCTTTTTCTCCTTGCGTTATAAAATTATCAAAAAAAAGAGGTTAAGGTTTGAGATGGCTAGAATTTCTTCCACTACTCTACCTTTACTTCTTTAGCCTTCTTCTTGGATGGAGCCTTTAGTTTTATCTTGAGCTCCACTATTCCATTTGTGTATGCAGCCTTTGCAGAATTTTCATCCAGTTCATGTTCTACAGGAATGGTCTTGTGATATTTTTTCTCGCCTTTCTCTGCGTCTATTGTCACCTCACCTTGTCCGAGGTGAATTTTGACGTCCTCTTTGGTTATTCCTGGCATTTCTGCGGTGATTACAAGAGTATTTTGTTTTTCATCCAGTATGGCATCTACTAACGGTTCCCTTACAGAAGGATGTGTTTGTGCGACTTGTCCGACTAGTCCTTTAGAGGATGGTCTGACATTGCCAAATTCCCTGACATGCGGTTTTCCATCTGGTCCAACAGTGACCTGATATCCATAATAGTATGGCAATCTACCATCGGCCGATGAGCCAGACTCCTGAATACTGCTGAACAATCTACTCAACTCTGCAAATTCCTTATCCATCTCTTCAAAGATTCTTGTACTGAATCCCCATGGTTCTTTCCACATTTTAAATCTAACATTATGTAATATTTATTACATTATATATATTTTTCTACAGATGATATCCTTTTATGACCTAACTTCATTATATATACATGTGATGAGATTTATGTACTTAAATACGTTACCCGTTACACAGGCCGTAAGACAGGTCCTACTAAAAAACAGGGTATACTTTCAGGCATTGGAGATGGGTATTGTGAACTTGACAGCCTTAGCACAGCACATGAAACCCGAGGTTGAAAAGACGGTTGGATCTCAGGTAAATCTGAACACTATAGTTGTGGCGATTAAGCGGCTGGTAGATAGTATTGATCAAAAGAGAGATTTAAAAAAAAGAAATAGTGGCGCTCCTGTAAACGACGAAGTCAGAATGTCTCTGACCGATAGTGTCATTGACATAAACTGCGGTCTTCTTGAATCTCAGGATATATCAGCCGTATTTGATCAGGTATTTGAAAGGAAGGATTTCAGTTTCCATCTTTACCATACGGCCAAGCAATTTAGATTATTTGCAGACAACGCCGATGCTTACAATGTTATTGACCAAACAATTAAGAAGCAATTTAGACATGACACAGAAAAGAGGCTTTCGAAGATTACTATTTCCTTCTCTAATGAGCAGGAAAATCTACACAACCTTCTATCCACTGTCTCTAATATCGTGTATAGCGCCCAGATAGAAATTGACAGTGCCTTCTTTACCCCTAGCGAAATCGTATTGATACTAGAAGATAGAAACGCCATAAAGTTATACGATTTTTTAAGAAGAGAGTTAACTGTTGTGAATTCAAGTTTGACTTGAATTTCGTATTTGAATATACCCCTAGCCTAACGTAAATGGATATCTCGAAGTCTTTACACCTTGGGTCGAGTTTCCTCAAAGATATTAATTTTTCGGCATGAGGCATGCATTTGATAATGAATACCAATAACGCCTTCCTCTGAAGACTGATTTTTTGCTGAAATACTTGGAAGCTTACTTAGGCTTAGAATTGAGATACGTGGTCTGTCTCTTGTCAATTGTTGTCAATGAAGGCCATTCAATAATTGTCATATTGAGTATTAAGTATAAGAATTGTGAGAATTAAAAAGTCCCTTGCTCTCAAGTTTTAATTCTTGAAACATTCCTAATTTCCAATGAACCATCAGTTGCCACCGGTAACAATTTGATCTTTTATGTTGGCACATTCTATGCTGCAGTATCTAACGACGGTGGACAAATATGGAGATATATTGACTTATATTCCCAGCTACATTTCGCCTGTTGTGTTCAAAACATAATATTTGATCCTCATAATATAATCTTTATTTGGACTATGATGGATATGCCAGAGAATCATGGAACTCAGGTGACGAATATTACTCTCGGCGTTTCTCGTAATCTATTTGATTGGACATTATACAATGTGAGCCGCACAATCTTCAATCCAAATTGGAATGACCAAGCATTTGATTTTCCGCAATCAGTAATCTCAAATGGATTTCTATATCTTACTACTAACAGAATGAGCAACTTTAATACAGATAATCAGAAATTCGAAGGAGCTATTATGGCTAGGGTCGATCTACATCATCTGGCAATATCCGCTCCAATTTCATTTCAGTACGTTCAATTTGATCCACCGATAACCACTATCACCCCAGTA
The DNA here is from genome assembly GCA_038201105.1 of Nitrososphaera sp. Classification (GTDB taxonomy): domain Archaea; phylum Thermoproteota; class Nitrososphaeria; order Nitrososphaerales; family Nitrososphaeraceae; genus TA-21. The sequence continues at coordinate 3,152 of JBBRRH010000034.1, forward strand.
CAAGGATCAACTAATGAAATGTATCTGGCAACTCACCTTTCCACTTCATCTGACAGCTGGATGAGAGTGTTCAAATGGCAAGATAGTTCAAATCTTATAAATTGGGCTGACAGAGAGATTCCTCCTTGGACTGGTTCGGAAAGTAGCAGTTCATCCGGAATGGTCTGCCCCGGACCAGACGGACATGACTGGTGTGGAGTTTCAGATACAAGAATTACCAACGGCTGGATAGTGAATTCCAGGATAGGATTTTTCTGGAACACTCCAAGCGGTAACGGATTTCCTTATCCTTATATCAATGCGTCGACTTTTGACAAGCAGGATTTGCGGTATTTATCTCGTCCTTATATTTGGAGCTCAAATCACGCTTGGATGTATGCTGCATCTTCACCAAGTTCTGATGGACTTGGCATTGTGGCCATATACGGGAGTGGACCTTTTTATCCCAGTATAGCTGCAGGTTTACGAAATGATTCATTTGAACCAAGTGGGACTTGGCAGATGCATCCAGTGATAACTGGCACCAATGGACCAAATAAAAATGAGTGGGGAGATTACATTCACGTCGCCCCATTTGGAGGTGTGGGTCCGTATTTTGCAGGTTCTGGATTTGTTTTGAGAGATGGCGATACTCCTGAGCACCTCATAAATTCTTACTTTGTATTTGGTAACGATGCAAACAGTCCAAAAAGAACATCGACAGCAAGTCATGATTGGACGCAGGTAAAGACAATAGATCTCAATTCAACATCGGCTTTGTCCGATTGATCCAGGGAGAGTTTTTAGCGTCTCATTTTTGGGAGTAATGTTAACTACTGATGGTACGGTTTAATTTAATTAATACTTGGATGATTATTTAGCCAATACCATATGGAAATAAACAAATATAAAATTAGATTGTCACAGAATTTGAGTTATTATCCAAAGGTAAATGTGTATACTTGAAAGCCTTTGCCCTTTGCATCAATGATAATGTAATGGTTCCCATAATCGACATGATCTGCAATATTGTATAGTCTCTGTCCATCTATCTTAAGGAGTCCATTTTCATTTAGATCCAAGCCACGAGTTGAGTTGGAGTTGCTTTGAGATCCTGGCTTGATCCCATCTTCTGAAACTGAGGCTTCCCCCATTCCCCCGGCGACTAAATTGACTGATTTTGCAGAATAGACCAGCGCTATCTTCCCAGAATCTCCAGCAAGCTCCAGATTATCTGGATTGTTTTTCCATAAGCCTTCCAAGTATACTACGTTTGGCTCAAGAGTCGAAGAAGGTATCGAATAGTTAACTACTTGTTCTTGAACGAATCCCTGGGGACTCCCAAGAGGAGCCCTCGCAAACTGGTATCCAAAGTACAGCTCTGGTGAATTGACATTGCTAAAGTCTACATTTTGAATCTTTGAAGAATTAGTTATGGTGGTTGAATTGAAATTGAATCCCGAAATGCCCTGCTGGACTGCCCTCTCCGCTAGAAGTGTCTGGATTATTTTCTCTGTTTCAGCATACCCACCTTCTCCTATGTGATCGTATCTTATGAATCCCTCACTGTCAATGAGATATTTCCTTGGCCAGTAACGATTTGCATATGCGTCCCAGGTTCCCTTATCATTATCCTGAAGGACTGGATATTTAATGCCAAATTTATTTACCCCAGCTTTAACGTTGTCTATATTCTTTTCAAATTCAAATTCTGGAGTATGTACTCCAACTATTGCCAACCCTATGTCTGCGTACTTTGCATTCCAGTCTATAAGGTATGGAAGGGTTCTGATACAATTTATGCAGCTGTATGTCCAAAAATCAACCAGTACAACTTTGCCCTTCAAGTCGGCCAGTTTTATCGGATTGGTGTTTATGTATCCAGATATACCTGCAAATTCAGGTGCTTTTCTGAACTGCGATTTGTCTACGGTATATTGTGTCTTTGATATCTTGCCAGTTTCGCTGTCCACAGCAACTGAAGATACGAAATCTCCAGCCGATTTTTGCGCTGAAGAGGATTTATTTAGATCCGGACTGTTAAAATAAATGGCAAAACCAGCTATCAAGCTTACGACAGCTATTCCCGTAAGAAGAGCACTGATATTATCGCGATTCATACCTTTTTCAGCTTAAATTCCTCTTTCTAAATTAATTATTTGGTTGGCAAGTGGGAAGTTTCCCAGCAGACTCAAGTTGTTTGTAAAGACAAGTATTCCCAGAATTATCAGCATGCCTCCCATTGCAAGATTAAAGTACTTTAGATGCTTCACCATCTTTCTTATTATTCCAGTTGCCTGCGAGAAGAACGCTCCTGTAATGAGGAATGGTACTCCCAATCCTAATGAATATGCCAGTAATGAGTTGTACGCGGCGCCAGGTGCAGTGGCTGCCAACGTCAGTGTACTTCCAAGTATCGGACCTACGCAAGGCGTCCAGCCTGCGGCAAAGGCAGCGCCAAACACGAATGACGTAATATAGCTGGTCTTAAATTTTGGAAGTGATGTCATTCTCTTCTCGAAATTGAGTTTTCTGAGTCTAGTTGAGAGTATCAGGTAAGAACCAAAGCCAATAATCACGATCCCGCCAAATGTGGCAAGGGCGCTTTGGAATCCCGTACCGGCTGTTACAAGAACACTATTCAAAACTACACCTAATACCGCAAAAACTAAAGAGAATCCAAGAACAAAATACACAGTATTCAAAAAGATGTTCAGTCTTGTTGCTTTCTTGATACTGACAGACCGGCCGGTGGCACCGGTGTTATTATTATTCTGGAGTTCATTTAAAGTTGTACCAGAAAGATAAGAAATGAAAGCAGGCAAAATGGGTAAAATGCAAGGCGAGAAGAACGAACCTGCTCCTGCAAGCGCAGATACCAGCACATTTACTTCTACCACAATTATTATTTTCCTTCACAAATGCATTAATAGTTTTATCCAAATTACCTCCAGATTAATTCAATATTTGCAGACGTGAACGAGAAAGATGGGGAGTATTTTGGTTAGAGATGTCACTCGTTACTCGGTGAAGGTAGAGTGAAAATAGTTAACGATTGTATAGCCAAAAGTAGATTCAATTATTCAAAATCTACGATTAAACACACCTGATACAGCAAAGCGACATCGTACTCATTGGGGTAGCATCTATGCCTTTCTGCATACGATCCCAAGGTTCCCCATTAAATAAAAGGGGTTTCCTTCCTAACCCTTACTTTTTGATAGGTGACTGTTGTAGTTGATCCAGGTCTTGTTTCACTTGTATTGGTGAGTCCCCATATACTACCAGTATCCTGTCGTCATCATTAAAGACATAATCTGCAATAGATTTGGTTTTATTTCCATTGACATAGAATTCAAGATTTTCCTTACCGTTGCTACAGAATTTTGTACCGTTGTCATTCGTGAAACAGGTATCTGTGACATTCATTTTTATGCTTTTGAAAAATTCGGCTACTGGTACTCCCGTAGCATGCCTGTGTAAAGTATCGCCGTCTTGATTTTCAACATGCATGAATCTAGACTTTACCTGATACTTGTTATCACTAAAATCGAGCTTTGTTCCATTTAACTTTACAGCAAAAGCTGCGTGGACATGAGCAGAACCAAGGACTCCATATGCCGGATTATTGGGGGTAACGTGTGATGAATATACGGAAAGTGCGTAAGCAGTAACTGCGATCAGCGCAGCAACAGCTGGAATGATCAACATTAGTCTCTTATTACGTTTTTTTCTACTTGCAGCAAAGTAGCTTTTCCCTCTTTTCGATTGTGGGCCCTTGCCACTAGCCTTATTAACATCTTTCTTTTTTTCGGCCATCTGTCTTCAACTACTAAGAATACACAGCTAAATTGGCTAATTTAAATAAATCTTCCACTGCTTCTCATGTTACTTTTTGAAAACCTCTGGAATTTGAGGGTTCCCATAGTCTTCTGAACTCGCGAGAAAAACTTTTATTTTTTCACCATGTTTTATCTCATGCTCTCCAATTTCTCGTATATTCCTCCTATATTCTTCTGTCAATGGTTTCAGCTGATTGGCAAGGTTGTCAGCTATCAGTATATGCCAACTGTCTCCCAAGTCCATTACCCTTCTCGCCATTATGATACCAGGACCCCAAACATCAGGTTTGTCTGTTATATCCATCACAGTAAAGACGGGACCAGAACTCAACCCTATTCGGACATGAATCAAGTCGTCACCTGTTTTTCGTTTATTGTATTTCTTGAGATACCGATGTAATTCTGTACTCAGCTTATAGGGCAATTCTGGGTTTTCCATGAAGCCTATTGCCATTCCATCCCCTGTTGGCAGAATGATCTTGGCGTCGTCAGGGGTTTTTCTATAAGCTTCGCAGTCCTTTATGAAGCCATTTAATCTTTCAATTTTTTCTTTTTGTTTTGCAACTACGAGTTTGGGATCTGATAGTCCCACTATGTCAATGAAAAAGAAATGGTAATCCAGTACTACTGGTTTTGGGTTTATCGGGGCAAAGAGAGGAGACAGCTTTTTGAATGTCTTTATGCAGTTTTCAGAGCAAAACGGCATATCGTTATGATACATAGGAACTCCTTGAATTGGTTTGGAATCCATGGTACATGCCACCAAGTTGTCACCGAAAGTCACCATTCCTTTGGAATCTATAGCAAAATCCATCCATTTTGGACTCGAAATCACATGTGAAGAAGATAGCAACCTGATCTTTCGAGATAGAGGGCTGCCTTCCGTTTCTTCGAATTTCATTTCTAGTTTCCCTTCACAGAAAGAAGTTACCGGTATATACTTGTCAATCACAGGGGTATCTATCGTATAGATTGCAGTAGCCCCAATTTTCTTGACTACTACGGTAAGTTTTGAAAGAAATTTCCTAACAGCCTCTACGTCAAATATGTCACATAGTTGGTTTAGTGACTCTATAACCAGGCATACCTGCTTTTCAGCTATAGCAGTATCTTTATCTTGTTTCGCGACCTGCTTTCTCTTTTTATTATCAAGATGGAGGAAAGAAAATATCTCCTTGTAAACTGAGTCTAACGAGACATCTGCATAACCAGTTCCAGTTAATAGCGGATTAATGAATTTGAACTTGTCCTTTAGCAGCTTTTGATCTATTTTGTAGAATAAATCTTTGAACTGAGAATCAGTCAGCCTTGCACTAACGACTATGCAATAAGCATTGTCATTTATCCCGTCCTCCAAGAACTTTGTACAATATTCTCTTTTCCCAACTGCCAGTGGACCTTCAAGTAGAAATAAGGTTGGTAAAAGATTCTCTTCGCCATCTGTAAGTTCTGAAATTCCTGGTATTCGCATCGGTTTGAATAAATTTATGAAACGGATTTAGTACTTATGCATTGTTTTGGAATCATCTAACTACCCGTTCACTTGATTTACTAATGACATATTCTTAATTTTCTTTGTCCATTGCCCCTATCAGGCTATGAATCTGTGACGAAAAAGGATGGTCTGGATATTCGAGGGCTGTTAGAAATTCTCTTTGAGTGAATTGGATATCACAATAGCAGGGTATAGCAGAAATGACATCGAGTTTGGTTTCCTCAGTTAGCATCTTGATTACGTCTTCAGCTGCTACTTGGGATGGCATATGGGTGTGTTCGTGTCCGTCGCCAGCATTTGGATTAATCATCTCCAGAGACTTGCCTGATTTTGGCATACAATAACCAGAAATCCTGTTAAGCAATAGATAGGGCTTTGTCCCATGCTCCTTGAAGGCCTCCAAAATCTCTTTTGCAATCATTTTGGTTCCTTGGATATCAAGATCACCCATTTTGAGTGTTAAAAGAACGCTGTCTGCAACTGCCAGTGCGTTTATAGCCCAAAATCGAATGCCTGGACTAGAATCTAATATTATATAATCAGCATCATGTTCAGTGAATAACTTTTCCTTCATGATGATGAACCGCTTTAACATGTTCAGTTTATTCTTGTCTTCTCTAACTCCCTCTATTCTCAGTATATCCTCTCGCTTGGGACTGGAAAAACAACCAAAAAGGCTGCCTGAGATTTCCCCTTGTTTACTATAGTCCTTAATTGTAGGGGTTAAATCAAAAATAAGGTCTTCGACTTCGCAACCTCCTCCGATGTAGTCATTAAAATATTTTTTAATTCTTGTATGAACTCCCTCACCAAAGTATGACTGCAGGCTGGGAGCATATACGTCCAAGTCTAATATGAAAACGCGAGAGCCCCTTTTTGCCAGGAGGGATGCAAGATTTACCGCCAGTGTTGTCTTTCCGGTCCCACCTTTATAGGAGTGAAAAGCTATGGACTTTGTCAACGTATTTGGATCTATGTCAGAGACATATTCTTTTAAGTCTTATCATAAAGTTGCAACTAGTCAAACAAATGAGCCACGTGTACCATTGTTCCAGTTGATCGAGATGGGCCTATTTTCCAAATAGCGATCCAAACGTATCTTTTAGCTGATCAAATGCATTCCTGATAGCAGTATTATTCGTAGTATTTGACGAATTAGTATTCGTAGTATTTAGCGCCGTCGTATTGGCAGTGGCGTTCACTGAACCATTTGAAACTATTGGCTGTGCAGAGATATCCGCTTGCTGTATCACCAAAAGAAGAGATAAGCCAACACTTATGATCCCTATTGCCATTTTTCTATTCAATACGGTAACAAATTATATTTCGTAAGGTGGCTTTTATTCTTTACATCCATTCATTCGCTTTTGCACACCTTATAATTTTACTACCCTCTCTATTATGGTCAATGCCACGGGTATTATTCCAACAGCATAAGTGACCTGAGTTTTTATTTTCTCGAGTAGTGGTTCTTCTTCGAGGAAAACTGACGAATCAGATTCTTTGAATTGAGTCAAATATCTCAAAGGCTCTAGTGTATCGCCTGATTCAAAACTGTCAATAATTTTTTCAATATCAGTATCTTTTTCTTTGTCTGGCAGCGTAGCGAGCTTGGAATAGATTTTCTTAATGTCTTTTATCTCTAATTTTATGTACCTTCGAAGGTAGGAATTATAAGAGTTGAGTCCCATAATCAAGTAGCCCATTTTTTCTACCTCGTCTTTACTTTTTTTGATCAACGTAAGACACCCTTTCGCATAGTACAGTCTGAACCTCTTTCGTGCAAGTGCAAATACAGTTTTTAAGATACCAGCAAGAACAGCAAGAAATAGAAAGCCTCTTGCAGAGTAAAATACAATACTTTCCGTTACCGGGGCTAAGAACTGTTTGGCAGGGAAAAAGTTTTCGAGGAATGGTTGCAAAAATGTGATTACTGTAAAAAAAATAAGCAGCGGGACTGCAACATATAGAATTCTTCTTACAAAATTGAACTCTGATACCGCAGCTTCGTATCCCCTTTCCATAAAATATTTTTCAGCTGGATAAGGTGCAGGATATGGCGGATATATGATTATCATTATCACAAATACGATTACTTCAAAAATTGAAAAAGTATTTACTGCAAGCAATGCGTATTGAAGATTTTCTTGAATGGTTGAAGGAGTCGAAATGCTTTTGTAATATTGTATTATTACACTGGTAACAAGAAAATGTAATATCACAACCAAAGAAGGTAATAAAATCAAGACGATAAATGTTAATTTGAACCCAGAAAGAAGTTTCATTGCTCAGCTTCACCAAATTTAGTCGGCATTGCCAATTCTACTTAGTTTGACAGAGTATTAAACGCAAGAATTAATTTACTCGTATCATTCGAAAATTCAATTTGACTCAAAAAAAGTAATACTAGTTTCAAAGGGAATTTAGAACCATATGAAAGAATCTAGTTTCGCGTTCATTTAGCTGATATAGATTTCTTCACTTTAATTAGAGATATGTCTGTTTTGTGCATTGGTATGGTACCGAACGTTGAATCTAAATGAACTCATTTTCCCATAACATAAAAGTAAACTTTGTCAGTGGTCCTACTATAGGTTTGAACTTCTGACCTTGTTTTAGTACATCTGCAATATCCTGAAAACCTAAGACCCTGCCTTTTTACTCGGAAGCTGATACTTTCATATTAAAATATATAGTATACTACTATAGTAATTTTATTGCATAATAGTATACATTTGACAGATACTTCAAAGATTATGTGAGACATGACAAGACTCAACTGGAATCCAGCATTATCTTAATTGATGCACCTCACAGTACTTTAGGAGGTTTTTCTTGCGCAGTCTTATGCTGTCTTATCTAGACTTCATTATTTTCGTATACATTTGGTAAGAATGTATACCAGTGTTTACAAGTGAATGACAATTGCCAACCATAAATTCATCATCTCCTTTACCTATACCAGAGTACTTGGTATACTAACCAAAACTAATGGTAGTTGAGACTAGATTTTTTTCTCATATACTCACGACTATTGAGAAACTAGCACATGTTTTTTTGATCGTGCGTTTTGAGTTAGTCAAAGTGCTGCGCGCGTAAACTGCTATGTTGGCACTTTACTTAACCTGCTAACTGCATTTGATTAGCGAGTTAGATCAATTTCTATTTCTATAAATTTTCTCTTTAATTCTAAAGCCCAGATACGCATAATGCATCTTCCTATAAATGGATCAAAATGACATGATTTGCGGTATTGAATAACATGCCTTTGCATAAATGTTCTTTGTTCTTATTCATTATTGTTTGTTTTTTTCTACTCCTTGGGGTTCCATTAGGTGTGATGTCTCTGAACTTAGCGGGACTGTTATCATTATTATTGTAGGGTCTGTAGCAACCCAACAACTGTTTGTATTTAGGCTAGACTGTTTGCTTCTAAACCGTCGCAGTGTGACCGTTACTCTAAACATCTAGATTCCCATCACAACTCTTTGAGTGTAAAATTCAATTATCGTGCTTGAATTCTACGCACAATTCATGTTATAAAATAATAGGAGGACTCGTGTTTCATTCGTATAGATGGTTCCTAGTTAGGGACCAGAATGGTTATTCAAGTAGTCCAATGTTCACAGTTGAGGATTGTGTGACAGCTTTACTGTATTGACTCCTTGCACTATCTAGAATGTTAGTCAAATTTTTCCTCCCCTCGACTTAATACTAGTATCTTTCCGTAAGGTATGATACTTTTTTCAATTACATTTGATGAGCCTATGTAGTCATGTATCCCTCGGCACAAATAAGTTGTCTTATCTAGATTTATTCACCAAATTGACCTGTGTCAACCCAGCTCTGCTTAATTAGTGTCCACCAATCTTCTGCAAGACCATTCAGGACGTATTCGTAGGGCAACCAACCATATCCGCTATTATGAACAAATACTCCTGGAGTCAGAGCAAAGTTATGACAATTTTTTCTTGGGACTACAAGGTCATAAACTGGCAGATTAGCATTCAATTGTTCTACTCTGATCACTTTATGATTATTTAGTTTAGCCGCATTTCGCCTCCTCGCTTCAAGCTGTTTGGGAGTAACTGGCAACTCTCCATCTGCATATTTTCGTTTCAAGGTCTCACCAATTTTGGCACCATTTTTCTTTCCAAGCTTTCCGTATTTTGAATGAATATCGATTCCATATCTTTTTCTACGAGTTTCAACTCCTTTGAATGCCCTTAGTGAACGTTCTTCAGGAGAACGGCTTTGTAAGCCATTTCGCAAAATGTTCTGACGCCTAGTCACAATTTGTTTTTCGGTTAGGTCAGCCTCTCCTAGTGCAATTTTCTTATTGTAATCTTGAATATTCCTGATTGAGATTTGAACTAATTGGTCATAATTCTCGTGCCAGTAATTACGAAGGCTATCTGTTCTACTTGATCCGAGCATTTGATGCAAGGCAGGATGCTGACATGTTAGCATCACTTCCAAATTATCAGGAGAATTATTTCTAGGATCAAAATCTTTGTGGTGTATTATGATTTCACAGTTATGTTTGTTGACACAAGTACCCGCATGAACCTGAGATTTAAGGCGTTTATTCAGCTCATGGATAACCATCCAATGAGTAGTTATCCAATTGTTCTTCTTTTTATTGCTATAAAATTTCTCATATCCGTGGTACAGAGTTCTATAAAGTGGCATTAAAGAGTCGCCTTCTCTTAAATTAATTGCAGGCTTGTAGCAACCGTCACGTGTCAACCACAGGTGATCAGAGGTGCACACCACACATTCTTCATTATCAAGTGTCACCCTTACAAGGTCATCTCGGTATCCTGAATACTTTGGTATTGCCAGTGCTGGAACAACTTTCGCTTCACTTGTATCATATGAATAAATCCAAACTGGTTTTTTATTTAACACAAGTTCTTCGATCGGAACCTCTTTACCATTCAGTAAAGATATTTTTGTCTCTCCGGCTAGGCATTCTCCCCATTCAGTGCCCCAGGAATTTCTTATTAGAAGTGCGCCTTTTGTTTCCACATCACAAGATTCATTTTTTATTTCCATTTTATCATCGTATCCAACTGCCATTATGGCATGCCCTCCTTCAACCTTTTCACCTTCACATGGATATGGGATCTTACCTGTAGAACCTGCTTGTTGAATAGAATTGTATACTGTGAAACCGAACATGCAAGGGAAGCCTTTGGCAATATTATTCTTTATAGATTTCAAGAGTACATCCTTTGGGGTCGCTGAAGGGTCAAGACGAACATAACTTATAGCTTGAAAATTCTTTGCAAAAGAATAGCAAAAAGCTGGTGGCTCCTCCTCATACTTTTCTATATCATACGGCCAGTATTCCTCTGGTGGAACTCCAAATAGGGTTATAGCACCCATTGCACTCCGTAAGAAGGCACCAGTATCACCCTTAAAGTTAAGAAGATTTCTTGTTACCTTATAAAGAAATAATCTTGATGCATCAATGTACCTCCCCTCAGCTCGCTTTTCAAAATATTCGACCATTCCGACTCCAGCATTGGCAGTACATGATCCTATTGATTTCTGATCTTCTATGGGAGAACACCACTTCCTAAGATCCTGTTTAACAGGAAGAGATTCTTTAAGGACAGTGTTCTTAAGGGTCTTATCAAGATCAACCTTCTTAAACATGGCAGCTACACCGGCGGTTTGGGGCGTGTAATCCTTAAAGCTCGGATAGTCAGGCAGCCAACCCAATCCCTTACTTTTGTTAATATGAATGATATTACCCATCAGTGGGAAATGAGTATTGTTGATTATTAAGTCTGTCGATGTCTCTATTGGCTACGTAAGATTTAATGAGCATAGCTGAGACTCAATCAAATTGATAATGAAATAGTATGGCCCCCACGCTATATGCTTAATAAGTAGAACTTTTCTCGTATTCGCTCCTTCTAGCCAATTAAATCCTTTTTCAAGAAAATATCAGGAACCAGTTATTCGATTAGGCTCATGATATTTCTACACATTATTCTAACATTGACTATGAAACTTGGCACAGTAACCGACTACTTGGACTTCTCTAAGAAAACATGCCACTAAAGGTTTCGCTCGAAAACAGTTAGACGGACAAGCTAGACACTAATTAGGAAGTAACACTCAGAATCCCCTCATTAATTATAGCTCATTCGTGAGAGAAGATCAATTGTGCCTCAACTCATGTTTAGGATCAAAAGAAACCACAATGTTTTTCTTTATTATGCTGAAGATAAGAAGTAGCAACTTCATAATATCGTTTTTGCGACGTATTTATTAAACTTTTACTAAAGTTAATATCATTGCCTGTATACAGGTCCGTATTGGTTGAATAATTTCCAAATAGTATCTTCCGACCCGGTATATAGTACTTACTTAAGGAGAGGAAAGAAATATACTTGAAATAGATCAGATTTGCACGTTACTCGAAAATCCAGACTCCTATTTTAAAAACATCGGACTACTCTTCATTTCTGAGGAAACATCTTCCACATTGAAAATATTATTATCCTTGATAACTTTAATATCATAAAGGCCACTTGTCTTGTAATCAAGTCTTGATGCAGTACCAAACCATATACGATACGTTCCTTCTTTGAAGTTAGTCATGAGAAGGTAGTATCCCACTGCAACACCTTCATAGATGTTACCGAGAGTTAATTCGTATGCTGCCTCTTGTTGTATATTGTTTCTTGGCGATACGTTGATAGTAAATTCGGGTGATTCTGCGTAAAACAAATTGATGTTATCAACAACAGACTCTATGTGATCCTTTACAACATTCCCTTTCTCATCTGTCTTGGCAATGAAGACAAAAGCTTTCTCGAATGTTTTAAGCTCATCTCTAGCGGCTACTCGGCATTCGTAAGTGCTTTGTAACTCTTGCCCCTTGTACCTGTCACCTATTACGAAATTCGAATCGGCTATGGGGAAGAAAATTGCGGTACTATCCTTTATTGTAATTCCGTTAAAACCCCTTCTATCATTTACATAGGCGGGGTCGTTAAATATATCTAGCGTTCCATTTATGAGATCCTCTTTGCTGGTTCTGGGTGGAGCACCGATAACCCCTCGCAAGAACATCACGACATCATCTTGTCGAGAATCAGGGTATTCCGAGAATATCCACTTCCACCAGTCTGCAATTAAGTTACCGTAAGTCAAACCCTTATAATTCTGATCGGGAAGAACGATATCATAATCAGGTTTTGATATTACAACTGCAGGAATGGGTGGGGTAGTCAGGGTTAGTTTTTTCATAATAATAGATTAGTCATAGAGATAGTTTCTTATAAATACTAGCTCAGATATGCTGTGGACGATGTTTTTCACATTAAGCTGATTAATATTCCACTATTTTGTTATGAAGTATAGTAGTTGAATATGAGAACAGGTTTAAGTAGCTTCATTTTTAGTTTTGAGCATTTGCCAGTCCTGTTATGGCTGTTATAAATTGAAAATCAGCAAATTTAGACTACGGTTATGCCATATTCTGCACCAGAATTCAGTACCCCTTGTTCACACGCCGAGGCAAATTTTATATCGTAAAAGCCTTTTGCAAGTGGTTTGAGAAAAACCCAATATCCGTCCGCAGTAGCGATGGTAGATCCACCTCCATTTGATCCCTTTAAATTTTCATTTATGTTCAAATTAAATATTCTTGGTTCTGATTTAATCCTAAGGGGTATGATTTTTTTTCCATTTACGGTGCATTCTTTCTTGACTATGCTATTCATGTCCTTCTTGATGTAGATCATCATTTCTTCCTTCGTTTTTAAATTAGGGCATTCTATTAGATTAACTTCGCAATTTAATATAGGGATCAAGATAGATGTTTTTGACGGGATAGTACATACCCTTCTTGGAAATTTTTTCTTATCTTTAGCGAAGCATCCTGCTAAAAACCATACTTTTTTTGGCTGATTGAAATTAGCAAATTCCCCAGTCTCGTCCACAACAGGATTCGTTGCTTCTGGGGACGACATGGCCCATCGCCACCACATTGTAGTCCATTCTCCCAACGCTAATCCATATGGCCTAGAGTCATGACCATAAACCCTTATAGTATTATTTAGTTTGCCATCACTTAGCATAGGATTATTTAGTACGTTAGTTAATAAACGATTACTGATCAACATCAACGGAAATCCACGCTCTTCTCCTAGTTATAATACCTTAGAATGATATCTCAATACATACCGATTTTGCTTGAGGCACATGAAATTGAATTGGAAGTGAAAATTAATAACTCAAAATCGCCCTTTGATGACAATATACATCATAGTTAACCCTTTAAGAATACAATATTTGGAAGCTATGTTTGGAACTTAGTTAGATATATTTCCAACTATGATTAGTCAAATTTGTATGTGGAACAAGGGTTGGGATTACATCCTTTTTGGGGAACACGCAGATCTTTATCTCCCATTGCTCATGGAAATCAGAAAATATGCCGAAGCCGATGTGAATGGCTTGTGTCAAATTTTTGAAAAATACAAGGTTAAGCATAAGGCAAGAATATTAGATTTATTTTGCGGAATTGGTAGACATTCGATAGAATTAGCAAAAAAGCAATATGAAGTAGTAGGGTATGATCCTTCGAAGAGTTTCTTGAAGGAGGCTAGAAAATTGGCCAGAACAGAGTTGGATTGTATTGATAATTTGAAATTCTATGAGGGGACTCCTATATCAACTTCTAAAACTCTTCGTGAAAATAACGAAAATGATTTCGATGTAATAATTGTCATGGATACATGTTTAGGCTACAACGGAGAAGAGCAAGATCTTCAAGTCCTTAATGATTTGGTTTCTCTGGGATCCGAGCATTGTATCCTCATCATTCAGACAGAAAACCGAGACTGGAGAATACGAAACTTTGAACCATACGTAAGTTATTATTTTGAAAAGACTCAGATACACGAAACCTGGAGATTCGAACTTGAGAGTTCGACTTCTTTTAGCGACTCACGTTTTTATAAGAAAACTGATGAAAATAATATGTCTCTCCAGCTAAGGATCGACACCAAGCTTAGATTATATTCCCTACATGAATTAAAAGATATGATTAATAGGTCTGGATGGAAGTACTTGACTAATTTTGGGACCTTCAAGAAGCTAGAACCAGCAAATTTTGATTCTGAGAATATCATTACAGTTAGTAAGAAATTATGATGTAACAGGTAAACAATTGGACAGGATATTCGACCCGAACATTGTAGTATCTAAAGGACAGGACTCCCCTGAAATCCAATTTTCATAATTTACCTTTGTGAATTGAATAATAGTAAATTATTCATTCTTTGTAGATTCGTCATTATTTGGATGCAATTCTTTCAGTACATCTCGAATCATTTCCTTTATGTCCTCTTCTTCTACATCGAATCGAGGTAAAGCTTTTTCTGTTCGTATAACATATTTCAATGCTGGTTTGATGTTTTTTTCTAGTTCTCTTTCCATCTCTGAAAATCCTATACCCTTCAAGAATGCTAATTGATTCCCAACGCCTTTATGAATCTCCTTTCGGAGGAGGACGTCTTTAGCTACATCCACTGCAGATTCAAAAATTCCAACAGACATCATATAAGAAGCAATTCCCATAAATGAAAACGCTATAAGTCCGAAAGGTGGATACGGAGCCAATATAAATCCACCAAGAATATTTGAGGAAAAAAGAAGGATCATTCCACCTCCTGAAATTATTAGCGAATTAGCAACTCTTTCTTTACTTATCTTACTTCCGGTGCTCCAAAATGCAATCCCAAAGAGTATTCCACCAACCTGTCTGGTTGCAGTAAAAAAAAGTACTGAGATAAGTCCAAAAACGACAATGGGTAATGGTCCGAAATAAAAGAAAACCTTAAGGAATTGAGGTTGGAATTCAAAAAGAAAGTAAATCAGAGGTAAGCTCACGGTTATCCAATATCCGTACCTTCCAAATTTGTTAGAATAATGTTTCAAGAGCAGTGTTGTAGCCAGCCAAGTGAGTACAAATGAAGTACCTGAAATTAATTTGTACGGCAATGCAAAAGCTGAAGCGAGAGCAAAATTCCCCACCAAACTTCTTGTATACAGTGGCTCTACCAATGGACCGTAAAATGAGAATTGCTGCATGATGTAAATAAGCGACACCACAATATTGATCGCTAAAACAGAAAAAGCTGCACAATATAATAGGATTGCGTAATTTCGATTAAGTTTGAACCATGTCACAAATCTATAGGTAAGAAAACATAGAAAGATTATGGCTATAATATGAACAAAGGTAATTAGAAAAAAAACAATAACTAAGTGATAATGTGAAAACATGATCATTTCGATTATCGTTACGCATAATAGTGATGGAATTACAATCTGGCTTAACGTAATTATGAGTTCAAGTTTTCTTATACTCGAACGAGTGGAGCCAATGTTGTTAGATTTTACAAACTTTAACAATAAATTACTATTTGTAGTAAATATAGCAACAAATATTACGAATACTATGATATCAATAATTCCAGGATAACGTCCACTAGTGAAACCATATGTTTTAACTATAGTCGAATCAATAACAAGAAGGATTACTGTAAAAGATATAATGAGAAAGAAGATTTTCTTGCTTACAGTTGGAAGGTAAAAATGATGACCTATGCTTCACTACCTCGCTTGATATCAAATGAACTAGACACCCGGTTAAGCAATGCCATATACTCAGTTGATCCTGTAGATTAAGGCTACTCCACTATTTCCTGTATTAATATTACTTGTCAATCCGCCCGTTATTGATCGAGGGGGATCCAGTAGATATTCTTTTATATCTTAGACATATACGAATTTTTATGAGAATGAGATCTGCTCAAAAATGCGTTTTGGTGATAACCTTACCCTCTGTCCTCTTGTTATTTCTTTTCTCTTTCAATATTAATCACTACGTATTTGGCTATGAATTGTTTTCAAAGGGCTCTTCTCCAAATAATATTCCTTACAAGGACTGGGTTGCCAACTGGTGGAATTGGTGGATTTCTGTTCCAAAATCAAAGGTTGATAATTTTCAAGGGTGTGTACTTGGTGAAAGTAACAATACGATATTGTTGATGAATCCCGTGGCTGGAGAAATAACCAATCACTGCACAATCTCTTCAGAACATCCAATCGTTTTGACTTCCTTAACTGGCGAATGTGATACAGGAACAAACCAAACTAAGCTTCTAGATTATCCTGAACTATTGACTTGTGCGATAAAATCGGATCAAAGTCCTGTCAATATGGGTGTCACAATAGACGGAATTTCTTTAGACAACTTATCTAAATATGAAATCAAAAATGAGCATTTCACAATCAACATACCCCCTGACAACTGGTATCAAACTGATCCTGGAGTTTTTAAAGCTGCGGGTCATGGTTACTTTGTTTTCTTGAAACCTTTGACTGTGGGCACACATACTATTGAGTATTCTGTACATCTTGTAACCGACGAAGTTGCTAATGATTTTGCGGGACATATTACGTACTTTTTAACAATAGTACCACCCCGAAAATGAAAATAACATCAGCGTACGTGAATTCTTCAAGATCGTAGCACGTTAATACGAATTCAAATTAGCAATCAAAATTTTACTGATAGTAATAAATATTATTGAAATGGAGGAAGGATTTCACTTATCATTATCAACATCAAGTAATACTTAGATTCATGAGTACTCACAATTTCCTTAGTAGATATCTAAACGAAATGTGGAGGGCAATGTGCATTTATACGTTCAATCCAATCCCGAGTACTAGGTATAGAATGGCTGTGCTTATAAGATAGGGCTACACAGATCTTCCAAGATGATGTCCAGAAGCCTACAGGACGGGATATATTATTTAAAGAATCCAAAAAGAGGAAACGCTTGTTGCGTTATTTTACTTCGAGCGGGTAATGGATCAACTGCGTCTGATGTCGCTGAAGTGTTGGCTCAACTCTGGTCCATGTACAAAAATCTGCAGAGAGGCGTGACTACTGAACTAAAAGAGCTTAATCCGCGAAACCTTTACTCGGGTAATTTAACATTACTGATTGGCTACGGTCCTGAATTATTCCGAATTAGTGGAATAAAAAAACAATTACCTTCAGATCTAACTCAACACGGAACTTTTAAGAATCCTGACCGTACTGGTGGAGGCCCTATTATCGAAGATTCTTCCCTGAAATACTCGTGCGAAATACGACGAAACCATGCATCATCAGAGCATTTTCTGCTACAGGTTATCGGAGATGATGAATTCATCACAACTCGAGCCGTGGTAGAGACTTGGAAGCTCCTTGGAGGTATGAAAAAGAATGCCCTAGGAGATGATATAATATACATTAATAGGATCTATACCGGGTTTGGAAGACAAGACAATCGTGATTGGTTAGGTTTCCATGACGGGATATCAAATTTGACCAGTAAAAATCGATTACAGGTAATCGCAATAAATGGCGTCGGTGTTAGTACAGAAGATGCTTGGACTGTTAATGGAACCTATATGGGATTCTTAAGAATAGAGGTTGATCTGAAAAAGTGGAGCATGATTCCGAGAAAAATACAGGAAATCATAATTGGCAGAGACAAAATAACTGGATGTCCTCTAATTGGATGTGACAAGAACAAAAATCCTATCAGGGACCCACGATGTCCTGTTAGGGGTACCTTTGAAATATTCGAGCCCGGTAACGAGATGTTTCGAGAACATCCTCCATTTGGAAAGCAGAGGAACTTGCCATCAGGAATATCAGATAAAATATTAGAGAATAGTCATATAGGAAGAGCTAATCCAATTGAGTCTCAAGACAAAATATTTACTAAGTTAGGCTCTTACAGAATTTTCAGACAAGGATTCGAATTCTTTGAACCCACTGACGCATTTCCTGGATTCAGGGTGGGTTTAGATTTCATCAGCTTTCAAAATAGCAGCAAAGCATTATTCAGTATACTTCAAAGAGGATTTGGCAGTGGTAACGTAGGAGGTATTGCAGATGAGATTCCACGATTAGAAGAGTTTTTGTATGTTCGCGCCGCGGGGATTTTCTTTGTTCCTCCCGTGAGTAAGGACGAATTGTTTCCTGGTGAGGACATTTTTTTGACAAAGAAATTTGACCCAAGAAGCAAATATAGCCCATAATTATTCAGCCAAGGCACGGGGTTGAGATAGACATTCCGCCCGATGAATGTGACTTTATATCACTAGTCGTGTCATATTTAAAGTATCAAATGGTCAATTCTAATTTTTGGTAACTCAAAAGTTGGAATTCTTCTTATCTTCATTCTAGAGTTATTTGTCAGCTCCCTTCTCCTTAATATTTTGAGTGAGATAGTTCAAAAAAAGCGTTCCAGAATTACATTCAGGGTCTGAATTAAGATCTCATGGATCACATAACCACCATAATTATCATTAAGAGGATCTTTACCTTTGGGATCGAGATCTACTATTCGCATTGTTTCCGTCAATTGTTCTTCAGACCGACCATACGGATTAGTATTTGTCTGAAAAACCACTTGAAAATTCACGGTACTGGTTGCGTTGATCAGATTATTATATTGTAAACAGATTGGGATGTCATAAATATGTCTCTTTAGTGCCTCTAAGTCAAATACCTTTTATCGTGTCAGAAGCTTTGATTCATAAAAATGAAACTGTGGTAGGAACGTGAAAGAAATTCTAAAAAGAATGGTGACCGAGGGCGCTATCCAATTAGGTCGAACCAAAGATTATTAGTGTTCAAAGTCAATTTAAAATGACTGTACCGACAGGATCTCAATTTTTTCGTTTTCGCTTTCTCGAATAATCTTCAACACAATTAACTAGTGACTTTAGGTTTTCCCCCATATTGTATTGATTGCATTCTATGATTTGATTCCTGGATCTGTCTCGTATCGTGATCTTATAGGAGTAATGATCTGCTGCTCCTTGTGGTGCATTATTCAAAGTTAATGCAGAAAACTTGGCATTATCTATTAATTTTTTCACTGTATTGACTTGAGAAGGGGATAGATCCTCTGTACTCAGTTGATTAGAGGTTATCGTTCCGGTTATTCCGCCGCTTCGTTCAACTTTGATATTCACGAATAGGACATGCTGCTACACTTTAGTTATTATTTCTTGCTCCTTATCTTGATACCAACCTTATTCCAAGCATTGTTCACCGATTTTTGCTCTGCGCTACCATTGCCAAACAAGCTACCTGCTACGTCAAATGTAAAGTTGGCGGCTTCCTGAAAATCTGAATTTTCTCTTAATCTGTCCCTAAGGGTAACATACCAGATCTTTCCCATTTTTTCCCAAGCATAGCCTCCTATTTCTACTGCTGCCAAATAGAAGGCATGATTTGGTATTCCAGAATTGATATGAACTCCGCCATTGTCACTGGTTGTCTTAACATAATTCTTCATATGTCCTGGTTGGGGATCTTTCCCAATAGTAGGATCGTCGTAAGCAGTACCTGGATCTTTCATCGATCTCAGAGCCACACCTTTGACTTTACTAGCAAACAGACCAGCGCCAATCAGCCAGTCGGCCTTATCCACATTCTGTTTTAAAACGTACTGTTTAACCAACGAGCCAAAAACATCGGAAAAACTTTCATTCAATGCACCGGGTTGTCCTTCATACTCTAATGCAGCTTCATACTGAGTAACGCCATGAGTCAATTCGTGACCGATAACATCAATACACTTGGTGAACCTCTGGAATATTTCTCCGTCTCCATCTCCATAAACCATTTGCTCACCATTCCAAAATGCATTGTTATACTCTTGGCCATAATGCACTGTAGAATCAAGTTTCATTCCTCTTGCGTTAATGGAATTTCTGTCGTGCACTTCTTTGTAATACTTGTAAGTGTCACCTGAATAATCATAGGCCTCTGTGACTGGCGTCCCACCTTTTACTTTCCCTCCTTCAGCTCGCACCATCTTACCTGGCAGATTTTCTGCGGTCTGTGCGTCATAAATAGTCCTGTGAAGTCTATCTGAGACAGAAAGCATCGAAGTGAGTAATCCCGTTATCTGCCTTCTACCCCTAAGCTGCTCAGTCAAAATGACATTCTTCCATGCACGTTCTTTCTGTTCCTTTGTGCCTTTTTCAACAATTTTCTTGTTCATGTATTCTGGTATGATAAAACACATATGTTGAGAATGAGGTTTGACATTCATGATTGTCCGTGCTCCGTTACCATGATACGACAAAAATGTATTATTTCTCATGATCAAGACACCGGGTGGTGTCATTTAGGTCTTTCTCATACGCATCGCGTTCACTAAATGAATTTGCATCCTATCTTAACATAAATTTAGTCTTTCCATCCAACTCTAAGTCAGCTTGTGGTTCTAAGAATACAAATTTGTATTGAAATTTTTTTGAATCGTATAATTGCTGAGCTTTTTTTATGTTCTCAGTTTTATTAGTAGCAAGGATCGTGGTTTTTTTATTATTTTTCTGTCCGTTCTCGATAATCCATTTCAAAGTTGCAAATGATGGGTTATCATCTCTCCCGTTGGCTGATATTACATACGTATCAGCAGTAACAGTTTCGAAAAATTGTTTTGACACATTCCTTTCACTACCATGATGTGGAACCTTCAAGATGTCAACATGTAGTTTACCTAGTGAGTCCAATAATCCGCTTTTCGAAAGTGATTCTACTAGATCGCTCCCAAGACCATCGCCCGTAAATAGCATCCTCTTTCCTTCAGATTCCACAAGGAACATTATGCTACTTAGATTAGTTATGCTCGAATCAAGAGCCTTCAGGGCCTCGTAATCGTCAATTGTAACTTTGGCTTGTAGATGGTGTCTCTCCCAATCATCCCATACTTTTTTCAATTTATCCAAGTTCTTTTGTGTAGGTCCTAAAATGTGGAACTTAATATTCTTCATCTTAATGATTTTAGGAACTTTCTGTGTAACAATTAGATCTCCTCCGGACTGTGGATTAATCGGTACGTTTAGACATTTTGCCAATTTTGTGAGATCTCTTCCTTCACTGATTCCCTTAAGTGCGCCAAGAGCGGGAAGTTTGGCGATTTTAATATCATTTTCAATAATAGTAGATTGGTTTAACAAAAAGAGGTTTCTCATTAGGTTGTGGGCATTACTGTTTGACCCAATTATATCACTGAATGAATTGTGCCATAAACCACCAACTTTAAGCAATTTTCGACTGCCGGAGTCCTTGTCTATCTTGATTGCCTCGAAAAGGTCGAGTAAGCCTAGCACGTGGTCATTATCTATATGACTCAAAATGACTAAATCTAGATTCTTGCTAGTGAGGATTTTATCCAAGGTGGGCTTTAGATTTCTTTCATAGGTCTGAGACGGACCTCCGTCTATAAGAATAGAAATTGAATTAGTGTCATCAGAAGACTGTAACATCAAACAATCGCCGTATTCAGCTTGAACAACGATCAACTTTAGCAATTAGGATTGAATTTGATTTCTTAATTATAAAAGTTCACGCTGAAGATATGCACCCGTTATGTGACGAATGCTCTATACTTAGTATTGGCTGCTTGAAGACTGTCTATGCCTCGACTGGCAACTTAGTGGTTTTTACCCATTTCCCCAGCATCTTAAATACACTTTGACACTTCTATATCCCAAAATCTTTAAGATATCGAATGTATTTGCAGCCCTATATCCGCCTTGACAGTGGGTCATGATAGTAGAGTTCTGTGGAACCTTGTCGTAGAGTTTAGATGGCCGATCCTTACTTTTGAATAACCTTTTTTCTATATTCCCTCCCAATCCATGTTGATTGCTGAAGGAATGTCCCCTGTTCTTGCAGCCCGAACGTGTAATCCTGCAAATTCTTTTTTTGTTCTCGAATCGATGAGATCTGAATCTTTTTTCATTAGAGTCATTTACTCGTCAAATGCAGTTCATGGCCCATGATTTGACGTTCCTACAAATGAGAATGATCGATATGATTGGTCTTGATCTCAATTAGATATCATTCTTTCTCCCATTGTGGGAATTCTGCGTCCATTAGGACAGCCACTAAGCAGTGCGCGCTTATGTAACTAAAGATTGCTCCAACAAAAATGGGTAACTAAAACTACCATATTCTTCAAGACTATATGCCAGATTGAAAATCTTGCACATTGTATCCACCAGTATGCTAAAATCTTATAAGGGATCAGAATGTACACAAGTTTTATGAACGCAGTGAGCATAGCTCAGCCCGCGACAGTTCAGGACACAGAAGACTGGTGGAGATGGGCATTCTCGATAAAAGAACCACCTACGGGAAATACTCCTTTCAGAATCGGTGGAGGGCTTTACCTGAATCGTTCTCAAACAAAACCATTACTTTGCTTGGCGTGTACTGCCGCTACCGGTGGCAGGGATTTACTCCCCCGTAAAATTACTGGTAACTTTTTCGGGAAGCCTTCTGCCCTAGTAGCAGTATTCGTCGCTACTGGATTATCAGAGGACCCAAATGAAAATTATAAATCCTTATTGCAGAAGGCTAAAAGAGAGCTCTATGGGGAACCGGCAGAAGCTCCTGAGCTTCAGTTGTTTCTTGACGATCAGCAAGTTCATGTCGACGAAAAGTTCTATTTGGAGTCACCAGAGCCTTTTGATGTTGATGTGGCCGATCCCAATAGCTTTGAGGACCGCCCAGGCGCCAGAAAAGCGGTATCTGTAGGATACTGGGTTAAGGTTACGGCACCTATTAGAATAATGAGATTTGGAGGAAGGGGAGGTCAAATTAGTGATTCCAATAAGGAAAAGTTTGAAACAGAAGTTACCTATTTCGTAGAATGATCGAGTTTTACAAAGGAGTCGTTGACATAATTGATCAGCCTAATAAACATACATATGAATATAATAGAAGACATTTGGAACGTTTTCGTGAGAGTGCAAAGCCGGCTGGGACTGTCAAGAATATGAAGCCCTTTGCGGAATGCAACAAAACGATACTTTTGGCGACTGGTGAAAGGAAGTCATGATGTACAACCAGAAATGTTTTAAGATAATTACTTGCTCATTTATTTCCACTGCTTTGTTACTCAGTTACATTCCATTATTGGCAAATGCAGAGACCTCCTTTAGGATATTTCCTCTTGATTCCAAACCTTATGGGATGTCATACTCTGATTGGAGTATAAAGTTTTGGCAATGGTATCATAAAATACCCATTACTCCACCTCCACATCCGGGAGATGATCCCACAGGGGCTGGCTGCATCAAATCGCAAGAAGGGCCCATATGGTTGTTAGCAGGGTCGGCAGGATCTAAGCAGACTAGAAACTGTACTGTTCCATACGGCAAAGCTCTCTTATTGACACCCATAGAAGTTGAATGTTCCTTTGCGGAGAATCCTACACTCAAAACGGAGGCGGAGCTAAGATCCTGTGCCAAGTCCGATCAAGATAAGGTAAATTCTCTCGCATTGACCGTCGATGGTATATCTATTTCAAATGTCAGCAAGTACAGAGTCGCTTCCCCATTATTCAATTTCACGCTTCCAGAGAATAATAATTTAGGACTCGATCCACAAGTAACGCAAGCAGTATCCGATGGTTATTGGATTATTCTGGAACCTTTGACTAAAGGAAACCACACAATAATATCTACGGGGGCTATTATTGACCCAACTGGAGTCTATAGTTTTGTATCCGATGTTACATGGCATATTAATATCAGATAACCGTCGCTAATTGAGGACAAGTGAATTCTGATATGAAGGTGGACTACTTATTTGCAATTGGTCGGGAAGGAAATTAAATTGTAAGTTCACTTAATGATATAAATATCAATGTCGCTTGTAAAAATTAACACCTGAGCGTTTAGATGATGGGATCAATGCATTGAATACAACACAATGGACGAGCGGAATCAAATTACTACGAAGAAGATTAAGTTTTTTCATTGTGATTACCTTAGTCACCACAATCGTCCTTGATTCCATTTTGCTTAGGACTTATGATTTGTACAGTAAAGGAAGCTCATCCGGTTGGACTATTCCAACATTCATATTGACGATATCAATTTCGATTCTAGCTCAATTTTTGCTGTTAAATATCCTTCGTAGGAATAAAGCAAAAATGAAATCCAATACAGGGACAAGATTTACTCAATTAAATATTGCCATTACCGTGATTCAATCGCTCTTGGCTGTAAACCTCATAATCTCTATTATTTCGATAGTAACACATTCATCGTATTCAACCATGATTTTAATATTAGGCGTAACCATCAGCTACGCTACAACTATTTCTTTACTGCTGTTACTCACAATAAGTTTCGTCAGATGGTTTCGTTCGAGAAGGAATATAGAGCTATTACTTTACGCAATATCAGCAGCTTCATTAATCATTTCTGCCTTCATTACATTATTATTCTCGGACTTGACATTGTCACATCTTCCGCCTAATGTAAGATTTAGAATTGGAGGCACGAGTATCTATATTCCTCCTGGTTCACTTGAAGAGAAACTTGCTGAAGCGAATTACTTCTTTGTTCCTATTTCCTTCCTTTTAACATGGTTGGCAACTGCCACTCTATTGCGTGCATATCGTAAGAGACATGGCAATTTGGGCTATTGGACTTTAATCTCAATTCCCCTTGTGGTATTCATGAGTCAATATCTCATCCAAGTCTACAAAATATCGGATCAGCTGATAGTTACGCAACCTGTATTCTACGGATCGTTATTTACTTTATTATTCATTTTTACAAAACTTGCTGGGGGTATACTTTTCGGCCTGGCTTTTTGGCTAATTTCTAGAAAAATCCAGAATGGAAAGAGCATTAGAGAATATTTGATCATGTCGGCGTACGGCCTTTTGCTTCTCCTCCTTTCAATTCAAATTCTGGGAATAATAGTAGTACCATATCCTCCTTTTGGTATTTTGACAATATCTATCGCTGGGATGTCCTCGTATTTCGTATTAGTCGGAATCTATGGCTCAGCAGTAACAATGACTGAGAGTTCGAAACTACGCAAAGAAATTCGTAAGGCGGTAAATGAGTTAGGATTCCTCGACAGTATAGGGAGTGCTCAGCTAGAGAACGAAATAGAGAAAGAAGTTGCAGCTGTTACGAATAAGTTTCGAGCAAAATTACTAGCCGAAACGGGAATGCCTTTGGATATAGACGAAAGTGAAGTTAAAGATTATGTGAATGAAGTCCTTGCCGAGATAAAGAAAAAATGATAATCAGCAGTATTAATTATGGCCCATTTCCCACTGCTTTGTATCAATTTTCATATTCCCAGAAACAAGTTCAATTAATACTGTTAACAGTCTGGCCATAACTTGTATTTGCTGAAGGGCGCTATTAAGTTTTGTTATATGAGGACACTATTATGCTTATTTTATACACCTCGAATCATAATGTTCGCAACAAGCCGTTACTGAATTAAGATAGATTGGCACTTTTCAGTGACTATGATTAGTAATACTTCAATTTAATTAGTAGGTGTTTGTGAAATAAGACAAATGGCGGAGATCTTTAGCACCAAGGTAGAATCCTATACAGAAGATTCAATCATCTTCGGCAAAACATACGGTAATTGGACAGTCAGGTGGTGGAAATGGGCACTATCTGTGCCCAAGACAGTCAATCCGCTCTGCGATAAAACTGGCGAGAATGCCAATTCAAATCAACCAGCCGACGTATGGTTCTTAGCTGGTAGATTTGGGAGTGGTGACAGATGGTTGCCCAAACGCGAATGCATAGTTCCTTATGGTCGACCAATATTGTTTCCAATATTAAATTGCGAAGCAAATCCTTTAGAATATCCACAATTAAAAACCAATGAAGACATAATCAATCACGTTCGAAATGATGTGGATACGATAGTTCGGAAAGAGTGTTTTGTAAATGGCGAGAGATTAGTTCCATTAAGAGTTCGATCAGACCCTGTATTGTTTCGAGTTAACATATCTAAGGACCTTTTTGAGATCCCAAAGTCAGGAGAGACTTTGGCCTCAGCTGATGGGTACTGGATGTTCCTCAAGCCACTTCGTATTGGAGAATACAATATTAGGTTTGATGGAGCTTGCGAACAGGGCAGACTAAATTCAGGTGCCGAATACCAAATTAAAGTGGAATAGGCAATCATGTATATTCATTCAGTACAGGCATATTTTCAGAGGGAGAATATAATGGAATTTGAGATAAATATAATTCCACGAGTCTGTGCATATAGGTTCATGGAACTCTTCGCACTAGCTTATTCTCACACTAAGAAAAACCTTGAGTATTTTACACAACTTTGGTAGGAGTGTTGCAATTCTTTGTCCAAGTACTGAAAGATATTACTGACTACGTTGCACTTGGCAGTTCCGTTCGATTTCCCCATTCTCCCCATGATCCCAAATACATTTTTACATCTTTATACCCTAGGATCTTTAAGGCAACGAATGTATTAGCCGCCCTGTATCCGCCTTGACAGTAGGTTATAATTCTAGAGTTCTGTGGAACCTTGGAATAAAGTTTAGACAACCGTTCCTTACTTTTGAATGACCCATTTTCAATATTTTCTTCCCAATCAATGTTGATCGCTGAAGGAACGTGACCCGCTCTTGCAGCGCGTACATGCAAACCTGCAAATTCTTCTTTTGTTCTTGCGTCTACTATCGTTGAGTCTCTTTTTCCTAAAGATTGCTTTACATCATTGAAAGTAGCTAGGATCTTAGGATTGGGCTTCCCTGCAAATTGAGTATGAACGAAGGCATTAGTTTTAGTTTCTATTGGATACCCTTCATTCTGCCATCGTTCGAACCCTCCATCAAGAAGAGACACCTTCTTGTGTGAAAAATAAAGCAATAGCCAGACTCCCCGAGCAGAGGACATTCCAGATACATCATCATAAAAGACAATTAGTTTCTTATCGTTTACTCCCATGTTTGAAAGCAAAATTCTGCTCTGACGTTCAAATTCTTTGACCCCTGAATCTGATGTGTCAATCCAATGAAATTGGAATAGATCTATATTGACAGCACCAGGGATATGCCCTTGAGAGTATTCACCAAATGATCTTGTATCTACCAGTAGCAAATCTTCACAGTCTATGAGTATTTGATTCAATTCTTTTGGCGAAGTTAGAATATACAAGATATGCTAGTTGCTGGACTGCCGTATTATTACGTTCGCTCGAAAAATGGGGATTCTACGCATTACGTCATGCTAACCGACTCACATTCTTCTCTATTGTTCAAATAGTTCGAACTGCTGCGAATTTGGGTTATAGAAACAATTTTTCAAATTGTTAACACAATCTCTATATTTTGGATCCCCGTTTGGCGGCAAACATTGCTCTGCTACTCTCTTGACGAAGACTTTGTGAACCTCTTCTTTCATCTCTTCTCTTAAAGTTTTTTCTTTTGACCGAAAGTCGGTCTAGGACCAGGAGGATACCATCCGCTCCTACGGCCCGTCAAATACTCGACGAATGGGATAGCTGTACCATAGCCCTTATGTAAATTACTAATGTGACGTTGCACACAATATCTCCTGCCAGAATACATCCCACAAGTTGTACAAGACCAATTTGCTTTCATTTTCTATTCATCTTAAAGAGCTGCACCGTGTAGCAAATGGACTATCTCAGCCACAACAGTAACAGTCTCACAGTGTTGAATTATGCTGAGAAGTAGATGAAAGAGACATCATACTGTTTCTGCAGGATTTCAAAGTTTAAATGCGTGTATATGCATTGTACATTTTGAATGGGGACCACTACGATTTCCTTGAGTGACGACGCATACAGGATACTCAAGGCCCAGAAAAGAGAAGGCGAATCTTTTTCAGATCTGGTGATGCGCAAGTTTGGAAAGGGCAACCCAGCTGCTATCCTGGCCTACCTGAAGGAAAAGAGCCCGAACCCTGATCTGGCAGACGCCGTCGAGAAAGTAAGCGAAGAACTCCGCATGAACCTGAAACTTGAAAAGGTTGAACTCTAACATGGTCTGCGTGGACACCAGCTTTCTTGTAGCCCTTGAACGAGGCGATGTAGGTACGCTAGAAAAAATTCGGGAGCTGGAAGATTGTGGCGAAGTCGTTTATACCACAGCTGTAACTGTTGCCGAATACTATCGAGGCGCATATGGATCAAAAGACAGAGCGAGGGCATTAAGAGATGTCAAGGCGTTGCTTGACAGGGTTGCAATCCTTGATCTTGACTACGAATCGGGCAAAATATGGGGCGAGCTGGCACACTCGCTGAAATCTGATACAATAGGCGACAGAGACCTCTTTATTGCTAGCATAGCCCTCTCAAACAAGCAGACGCTGATAACAAGGAACAAGAAACACTTTGAAAGAGTACCAGGCTTGCAGGTAGAAAATTGGTAACTATTTTTTGTAACGGTCAAATAAGCCAATGAAATTGAAATAGATCTATGTTGACGGCACCGGGAATATGGCCCTGAGAGTACTTGGCAAAAGGCCTTGTATCTACTAGGAGTAAACTAGTTTGATTGAGAAGAGCAGCAAGTTGTTTGGCTTCAATCAGAATTTTCATATATTCTTTAATCCCCAGTCGTATTTATTACATGTAACATTATAATGTACAAGATTATCGCGAAAAACACTATTAATGGGCATTTCGTTTATATGCTGCAATTCCGCTTTGTCCATTGAACGTTTAACTTTGTACATGTATTAATATTATTGATAGAGTCTTCATACGGTTCTTTTTGTATTGAACTTGTAGATTTTCCGTTCTGGAAACGAGACTTTCAATTGTTTCAACGATCTTCGTTGTCTTTCCACTACCAATATTGTAGTCCTAGTAGGCCACAAATACTTCAATAACAAGTAATCTTCAGTATATCATTATATTTTTGTTCTGCTGAAGGGCCTTCTTATAACTCTAGCCTACGATTTGTTCAAGGAATAAGCTACAAATTTCGCTTTCAATTTCGTTGTTATTTTGATCGCCTCTTTTCTCGTGTTACTTGAACGATGTACTCTTTTATATCATCCTCAGTCCTGTTCAACATAATTTAGGACAGATAAATTAGATAGATGATTTACGTCAATATTATATCTCTACATTTGTCTATTTGTATATATATTTATTAATTTGTAGAGGTACGCAATAAATTATGGTATCTATTAAAAAAAGTACTAAACCGGATGGTACTATATTCTATTATCTTGAACACAGCGTAAGAAAAGGATCTAAGGTGGGAAAAAAGACTATTTACTTGGGTAAAAAAATACCCAGTAACATTGGTGAGCTCAAAACAAAACTTTTCAGGGAAGCTTACAAAGACCACTATGATGACCTTGAAATTATCAAAAGAAACTATGTTAAAGAAAGAAAAACCATGCCGAAATCATCTTTAATAAAATCTAGAGAAATATTTGCAACTAAATTTACTTACGACACACAGAGAATAGAAGGGTCTACATTAACCCTTCGAGATACGGCTAATTTACTTGAAAGAGGAGTCACACCAAAGAATAAACCTATCGGCGACATTAAAGAAGCTGAAGCTCACAAGAAATTATTTTTTCAAATATTAGTGTGTGAAAGGGACTTGTATCTTAAGACAATTTTAGAATGGCACAAGTTTTTATTTCAAGACACAAAGTCCGACCTTGCTGGTAAAATTAGAGAGAACAGAGTGGGAATATCAGGAAGTAAATTCGTACCACCTCTTCCAGTTGAAATCTATCCATTACTCCGAGAGTTTCTCAGCTGGTATCAAAAAAATAGAGAAAAGACACATCCAGTTGAACTAGCAGCATTAACGCATTTGAAATTTGTCACCATCCATCCTTTTGGAGATGGAAATGGCAGAATCTCTAGGCTGATAATGAACTTTATTTTACAAAAGAAAGGATACCCTCTTTTTAACATCCCATACGAAGGAAGAAATAGTTACTATAATGCTCTAGAGAGATCTCAAATTAAAAAAGAGCCAAATTATTTCCTTTTATGGTTTATTAAAAACTACATTAAGAATAATAAGACATATCTGAAATAAAAAACCAATCACCTTCTGATTAAGCCATTTTGAAATTGTGGATTCCCAGGATTACGATTCATCTTCGAGTCTTTGTAAGGGTTCAAAGAGTGGTAATTTGGGCGATCTGATCCAAAATAATGACAAAGTAGAGTTAGGCAGGCCGATCAGTCTTCACGACGCTTTCGGTGCTAAAGCACGGTTCAAATTCGATACCCCCAACATCTGAAAGTGTATGCTATTAAAGACGAGAGGACATTCAATAGTGTTTTGCATGAGAGGGAGCTCGTGGATTTCTACCAACATTTGAGAGAACGCCAGGATAATTTGGAGATAGTCGTATCGACAATCCTTTTATTGCATTTCTCAAGAAAGTTCTGAAATATGTGGAATTATCCTCGTTTTAGATAGAGATCACATCAGTACGTTTACTGAATTGAGGTAATCATGAAAGAAGTGAATTTCACAGAAGTTTTAATTACTGGAATAAGAATTGACTTTTGTACTATGGAACGTGAGGAAAGCTCTGATAAACACAGTTTTCTAGATTCCATCACTGCCATTAGACGGGTTGCTATTGCTTCAGGTATTGTTTTGACGATTATTGTAATTTTTGGCCTATTAATGACTCGTCAAATATTATTTTTCGATGTAAATGTAGAAACCATATTTTTCATAATAACAGTAGTAGTTGGATATGGGATAATCTCTTGGATTTTGTTGAAGTATACCGAAAAAATAACTGCAGAGTTGCGGTCCAAGTCTCGCTTTATACGCAACATCCAGATGGCAATTAAGATAATCCAGTTTTCCTTATTTGGAATATTGTTAATTTCAGTTTTTAGCCAACTAATTTACGGCCCATATAATAGTAACAGCAGATATTTTTCTGTTTCAGTTTTTGCAATCAGCAGTGCAATATCAGGAATAATTTTAGGATTGCTTGCGTACAAATTTTTCTCATGGTATAGACTAACTGATAAAAAAAATATTGTGGTATTATTTTATGGTTTAGCAGCAGCCGCGCTAGCGATATCGATTACTGCAGATGCCGCTAATAAAATACTAGTGCTAGATGTTATACAACAGACATCACCCCCTAATGCAGTTCCACGATCATATTTTTCCTACAAGTATTCTGAAAAAATGCAAGGTAGAGCACAGTATGTATTCGTGAATCCTCAAGTCAATACGACACTGCTATTACCAAAGCAATCTGAAGGGTTGTATCAAGCTGTCAACTACCTGGAATCCTATCCGCCCTACATACTTTCGTGGCTTGCTACGGTAGCACTCTTGTATAATTTTTATCGAAGGGTTGGCAAATTCCCTGTTAGATACTGGATTATCTTATCTATTCCTTTAATATTGTATCTAATAGGAAGTGGATATATTTTCTCGTTACCCAAAGACACCACATATCTGTATTACTTTAGATTATTGTTCAGAGGTGGTACTATTGCAAGCAGCGCTCTCTTCGGTCTTATATTTTACATAATGACAAAAAATGTAAATGCAAGAAAACTGAAAGATTATCTTACTATAACAGCTCTCGGCATTATATCGGTTGGCATTGCAAACGAAACCTCAGCTAACCATGTAACATATGGCGCTGCGGTTCATTCTCTTGTTCTCCTATCCTCGTACATGTTTACTTTAGGCTTATACTCTGCAGCGGTGTCAATCTCACAAGATACCTCACTTAGAAAAACAATTAAAAAATCCATTCCAGAATTGTTTCACAATATAGGAGCAGCCCAGATAGAGCAAGTATTGAAGGAAAGAGTAATGAAATTGGTCCGCGCAAATCAAGAGAAAATAGAGGAAGAGACTGGAGGTGTTTCATACTCTTTAACTGAGGAAGAACTCAAGGACTATATGCAGGAAGTAATACGGGAAAAGCAATCAAAATGATAACTTTCATCACATCATTGCTATGAAATAAGTGATATTATAGCTGAATCCCTGCCAATATTTAGGAGAATGCCAGCTTTTGTTGAATTAGCTGAGATTTCGATAAAAAAGAGGCACTTAAACCATAAACAATTTGAGGTAATAAAAGAAGACCTTAAAACTATTCCAGCATTATATTGTATATAATTTTTTTCATATCAAGCAAGTTTCTAAATTAAGTAAGGTTGCTAAAATATTAAGAGTAATCAATTTAAGGAATTATCTGTCTTCACGTGATATGAAAATAGTGCTCCGGGGGGCGGTAGAGATTGAAGGCTTCGCTCCAACTCCATATGAAACCGCTCAGTGGTGGAAATGGATTCTTTCAATTCCACTACAATCAGGTATTTCAGATAGTAGCCAAATCTATCCTTTTCTTTGTTTAGCTTGCACGGGCGGTGGCGAGGACAGTTCTTTATGCCGTTATTGTTTTTAGATTTTACGATCTCAGTTTTGTTCATACTCCCAAGCTGTGGTATCCCCCGCGGATGAGAAAGTACCCATTGTAGGTATGCTCTCGTTATAACTCTCGAAATTTCTGATGTACTGGCCTTCGTAACGACGACGGGGTAATTTGCCAATTCAATCCCGAATAATGACATGAAATACACTACGTAGAGACAGGCAGTCCCACAAGTCTTCACGAGTCTTTCGGTGCGAAAGCAAGGTTCAGATTATAGAGCTGAAAACATCTGAAAGAATTCACTGATAATACATGACGACGTACAATGTTTTTTTGCGCTATAATATTGTGCAAATCATTGAGGACTTCTATCAAATAAGAGAGATGCCCGGGTACATACCTTTAATGCATTTCTCACTGATAGTTGTGAAATATTTCGAATTATCCTCGTTTTTAGAACGATACTCAACGGAATACTTATTAAAATGAGATAATCATTGAATAAGTGAATTTCATAGGTCTAACGTATGCGACGGAATAATCAAATGAACCTTAACACAAGGAAGATATAGGTTGTTGTGCAATAAGTATTTGGTTTATTTGATTTGTTAAGCTGGTGTATCTAAATTTGAAAATATTAATGGTGTCGACGGAATATCCGCCGATGCAAGGCGGTGTGGGTCGCTACTCCAAAAAATTAGTAGACTCCTTGAGAAATCAAGATGTCGAAGTTCGTGTCGTATGTAATGAAGATGGACAAGGTGATTACTTGGGCATTTCACCTCTCAACCCCGATAATTCCAATATTCTCTTGAATATAGTCAAAGAATATCAACCAGACGTAGTTCATGTTCAGTACGAACCCGGATTGTATGGAATACATTTGGATCCTTTGAATCCCAAAAAAACATGCACAAACATAGAGGCCTTTTACCGTGAATGCAAAGTACCTATTGTGACTACTTTCCATTCTGCTTACACCTTTAGACAATGGATGAGTTTGGTCGTTCCTTTAGTTAATAAAAAGTTTGGAAAAATAGGAACTTGGCTTCGAATGGCCTACGACTATTGGACTCATTTCTGGAATTATCGCTCATTCAATACGCTCAATACACAAAAGATTGGTCCAAATAGAAAAGGCGTTGTCTTTTCAAGATACTTAGCAAACTTGATACCAGGATCTCATTTGATTTATCATGGTTCAGAACCATGCCTGACACCAGCTCCAGACAAGAGGGAAGCAAGACGAAAATTTTCCTTACCAGAGGAAGGCAATATTGCTCTCGCTCTGGGCTTTCTGACTGCCACCAAGGGTTTGGACATTATTAGAAAAATGAAAGTCCCTAAAGGCTGGAAGATCGTCGTCAACACCTCAAAAAACCATTACAACATGGAAAAAATAAAGGAAAAGTTCGATAATGAGGGTGTAATTGAACTTGGTAGGGGATTTCT
>JBBRRH010000035.1:0-36562 GCA_038201105.1 Nitrososphaera sp.
ACGTTCCGAGGGCTGATCATATACATCCTGGTAAGCCTTTGTCATAATTTCAAAGTATTTTGTGGGTTGGATCTTTCCTGCTCCAGTTGCTTTGTCATACATGATATCGACCAGATTGAAGTTTGGAGTTTCATTGATCACGCAAGCAAGTATCACAGATGCACAGAAAGATTGCCGTAATTGATAATTCCAAAAAATCAACAAAGCCTAAGCCAACTGGTAGGAAAACAGTTGGTTAGTAATTGTGTCATCAACCTAACAACAGACAAAGTACGTGCATTCAAAGAAATTTACAGAATCTTAAAGAAAAATGGCAATGGAAGAATGGTAATTTCAAATTTAGTTACTAGTAAAGAGGTTCATGGAGAATCAGTCAGTCCAGAAGACTGGTGTAGTTGTATAGACGGAGCATTAACCAAAGAACATTACATCAATAGTATGAAGGAAGCGGGATTTGTGGATGTTAAGGTTCTGAATGGGCAACTATATATGGATGCAGATAAAACTGATGGAAGGATTATTACAAGTCTAGTTATTGGAGCAGTGACTGGTGATTGAAATTCTTCAAGAACGAACCTGAAAGGACGATATTATTCGTTTGTGTAGAAAATGCAGGAAGGAGTCAAATCGCTGAAGGATTCTTTAGAAAATATGCACCGAAAGATTTCAAAGCAATAAGTGCTGGAACAAAACCAGTTTCAGTAATTAATCCAGTATCAGTGGAAGTAATGAGAGAAGCGGGTGTAGATATTAGTAATCAAAAGTCAAAGGACATTACTGAGGATATGATACGCAACTCCACAAAGACGGTGAATATGGGATGTGTGGAAAAAGAATCTTGTCCAACTCTGTTCTTTTATAATTTGTTAGATTGGAACATAGAAGACCCAAAAGGAAAATCAATTGAAAAGGTAAGAGAGATCAGAGACGAAATTGAAAAGAGAGTAAAAGAGCTTGTCTCAAGTCTTCAAGCTAACCAATAGACTAACACCCACACAAAAGAAATTTTTCGCGGAAGTCAGGCACATTCATAGTAGTCGTATTAGCTACAGGTTCTGTTGTTATAGATGCAAAAGTAGGTCATGTACTAGGAATTCCATTTATTGCTTTTGCGCCATTTGTTGGAGTTGCAATAAGTGTGTATCTTTTTGGTAAAATTTCAATGGCTCATTTCAATCCTGCTGTGAGTATTGGTTTCTTGATAACAAAACATTTGCGGAAACAGTTGCTCTTGTATTATCTTGGAGCTGAGATAATAGGTGCTTTACTTGGAAGTGTTTTTGTAAAATATGTTATTGGAACTGAAGCAAATCTGGGTGCAAATGCTCCAGACTATGGCTATCCACTACCTGTCATTTTTGGTATAGAAGTTTTAGCATCAGGATTATTGATGGCTGTAATATTCGCAGTCGTACATACAAAAGGTTTGAGAGGATTCAGTGGTATAGCAATCGGTGGAATCGTTGGATTGGACATTTACTTTTTAGCATTCATATCTGGTGCGTCGATGAATCCAGCTCGGTCTTTAGCTCCTGCATTATTCTCTGGGTCAGTAGGAGATTTGTGGTTGTACTGGTCTGCGACGTTTATAGGAACGTCAATTGTTGCTTTGATATTAAGAAGAAAATTCACTTCACAATAATAGCGTCTCCGATCAATATTACTTCAGTCTCACTATTTTCAAATGCTTTATTATATATCAGTTAGTATATCTGATTAAACATTATGCTTGTATGTGCTGAATGCGATTGTGTTCATGAGCTTTGTAAAAATCTAGAGATCAAGGATTGTAATCGTTGTACTAAACAGACATGTTACTGCATTACACTTCGCAAACGTAGAGAAGGCAACAAACATTCTGCCATGAGGTTCTTACATCATACGAGAACTCTCTTTGCAGCAGCATTAGGAATTGAAATACTATGTATATCAGCAGCAGAGATTGGTGAAAATAGTGCCTTCTATTTCTTTGGCTACCATTTACAAGGCATTATTCTAGGATATATTAAAATATTGGTATTATTCTGAGCATATGCTACATCCAAATTTCCCTTATTGATAATAACATAACAACAGCTTGCGATAAGAGTAAAACAAAGCACGATGAAGGAAATAAATCTGGTTTTCATGTAGATATCACTAGATTATTAGACCTTCAAAAACTAGCATCTCATGGATTTCCATAACTATAATGTACTACTGCCTATTTGAAAAATTGTGAAGATTCTTCTCTTCAAATTTTAAGGCTATATTAAATGGCTCAATTGAAGGAGGGTTTGTCAATGCTTACCAATATTTTTGGTATAATTGTAGAAAATATCTACATAAAGATTACAAAAACAGTGATCTTACCGACCAAAGACCACTTACCAGTGTAAATAATTAGTACCTCTCCAAAAAATTGGATTTCTGAAGGTTTATCGATATTTCTTGGTTCGCGATCAGCTTACAGCCGTATTATTATTGCCACTACTGTTTCCATAAAGGGTTGCCACCGCAGTCTTAAGTACGTTGTAGTATTGAGTTGGCACTAATGTTCCATTATTGACAGTTATAATATTGAAGCTGGCAGTATCTGCGCTCTTATAATCCCACTTCCAGAAGGCAGTACCCCATACACCAGCTTTCTTAAAGGCAGCAAGTATCTTGTCTGCATTATCTACGGTAAGCTGACTTGCACCTGGATTAATTTTAAAGACTCCCCCTTCCCCCGGAGTTCTTACCACATTGTTCCATTCTCCTATGTACAGGGGTATGCCAGTCAAGTCTCTCGTTTTCAAAAAGGTATCAAATCTTTCTTTCTGGTACGCATCTCTATCAGGAACTCCATATACACTTATTTTGAATACAACATTCTCTTTATTCGTAGGTGCCATTTTTGCCAAATTCTCTGGTGTGAGATTTATTGGTCCCTTAATGTCAACTGGTACGTTCATACTGTATGCAATAGTTTTCTGAGTCGCATTTCTTAGTTCTCCAACCATGAATGTATTGAACTTGCCTAACTGAGGCCACTGACTCACCTTATCGACATGAGGTTCACTTAGTATTTCATAGCCCAATGTACTTGGATGATTATCCACAACACCAACAATCTTCTTCAAAAAGTCTGCCATTAATGTCCATCCATCTCTTCCTTGGCTATCTTTTACTGATCTATTCCACCAATCAGCCCAGAACAGTTTTGCTGCTGGGTCCGGGGTATTACCTCCACCTCCTTTAGTATATTTTGAATTGTTAAGAAATAGCAATGTAGGAAATCCAGTACCTTTTCTCTCAAGCCACGATGAGGTGTGCCACTGATGATTGTCGTAAATTACTTTTATCCCCCATTTGTCTGCCGCCTTGGCTACCGACTCTATTTCCTTCATGAAAAGTTCAGGATTCTTCTCGTAGGCCTCCCAATAGACCAGGAATCTTACATGGTCTAATCCTGCTTCAGAAATCATCTTGAAGCTATCATTAATATAATTAGGCGGTGGGGAAGGAGCATCGTAATTATTTTCCTTCACACTCACATAAGCGCCCTTCATGACTACTCCATTTATTGGTCCTTGGGTCGTCTGCGCTTTTGAAACAACCAAAGTGCCAGCAACAAGAAAAACAGAAAGAATTGATATTATGACGACTCTACTGATAATAGTTTCTACCATGGAACATTAGGTTTCTTTAATGAATTAATATGTTTTGTGTAAAATTGACATAAGTAAATAATTTAGTATAGTTAATTCAGTTCAATTCCTATAGAAAAATGCGTCGTTTTTCATCAGTCTTTAATATATAATTGTAAAAATATTAATATTGTATTTGTAATTCTGGCAATACCCTTACATCAGATCTTAATCTCTCAAGGTGCAGCGGGTTTCCAACCTAGATAACCTCCATTGTTGTGTTAACTTTTTATTTTTTTAACCGTAGATTAGTATGTATCCGAACCTGTCTAACTGACTTCTCTCAGATGGGTTGCGAGTTAAATTATACAGCAATTGTAACTTTTGATAGTGTGTATTGATTGTGTTAATCATTTTCGTTATACCAAATATTCTCAAATGTTTATTGAATGAAATTGTATTGGCTTCTTAATCCACCAGAGATTAGTTATTATCGTTTCTTATGACTAATACAATCAAATTTCTTAAAAAACGGTTATCCGACTGTCATATGAGTGATTAAATTAACACAATTAGAAATAGACGAGTGTCTAAATTGGATTTTACATACAATTGTGTCAGAAAATTCTCCAAGTCATAACCACATTGTTGTGGAAGATCAGGGATTAGAATTCATAGTAATTAGTGCAAAAGATTATTACATAGATGTCCAGGGATTGCTTAAGATCGAGAAAATCACTGGAATGACACTAGTCCAAGTAAGATCTTCTAACGGAGTGTCCGATTTGTGGTTTGGCCGAAAAATACAGACGGCCGCTGTGTCCAGGAGATCTGTAAGTAAATCTAATAAATAATTTGTTTGTTATTGATGCACCATTTTTTTACCTGGTGGATTCAAATGCTTTTGCTCGACTAAAGTTATAGTTGTTATGGTTTTTGTTACCTATTATAAAATAGGTAGGTTCTTTCATAGTTATGGATATTTGCCTGTAATATAATGTCCACCTTAATTTCTTTGTCGATATTCATCCTAATGTTTCAAGGGTAAAGGCTGTAGCAAATCCTGCCACAGTAGCGAGTCCTATTTTGCTACTGCCCTGTTCAAATGCTTCAGGCAACATCGATCAGTAATACATTCAAGTATGGAACTCTTAAACACGTCAGTATTACTGCTGCCTGCCTCGAAAACGATGGTCTTTATTCGCAAGGGGGAATTAAATTGGGAAATGAATCAGCACCTATTATTCTTACGGATGAGTTATGGGATTTGATTCTTGGAAGACCACTCATTAGATTAGGGATCTCTAGCAATTTCATAAGATTTTGATATTGCCGATCGTAATCCAAGTCCTTCTCTATGAGGAATTTCATGTATGATGATATGGTGCAATTCCTAATTGATTTGGAATCGTAAAGACATTTTACCCTGGTGAGTATCTGTAATAGACATTACCTTCCACTACCAGGAAGACCTATTCCCTTTAAAGGCGAACGATAATCTGTAGAAATATTGATTCCATTATCAGCCATAACATTGACTTTCGATATATCCGTGTCCGGGCGTGGATAAAAGAACCACGATTGATCTGGTGATAGACTCTTAAGATGCTGAATATCATTTTGACCCAAGTATACAGAAATATTTGTAGCCATGTTTGTTCCAATATTGGTAACTCGTATTCGATAGTAGGTACCTGCTATATCTGTAGTATCTTTAATTGCATCTACGCCTAAAGCGTAAGGAACTTTATTTCTCTCTTGATTTACGAAGTAAAAAAGTAAGGTTATACCTATAACTGTAATTGCGAGATAGTAAATGTATTGTCTTTTCAACATAATCTATCAACTAGAGTATGACTAAAATAAGTGTGATCTTAGAACGGGTATAAAACCATTTGAGTGAAACTATCTTCCAAATATAGTTAGGTAGGTTAGTAAATTACTAGCGAAATCCTAAAGGCAACAAGTAGATCTGGCGCAGACCTGACCAGATAGGAACCTATTCCAATGCGCAAGCTTTCTGTATGACTACAAAATTCTATGCTCCTGAAGGGCTGGCGGATCAGTACGTATCATGGCATTGTTACTTGTTTTCAATCCAACCTCTCTGACTTCGGCGTGACTCCGCATAGTCTAAAGGCTTCGGTAATGATTGTAAGTATACTTGGAATAACAATGGAAATTAAAAGCATAAATTTCATCAAATGAAACTTAAAATGATGCAAAATCAGAATGATTAAGCTTGATAAAATAATTGGCAACATCAAAATAGATCACAATCTCAAATTGATGTATGAAGAGATGACTAAATTGGGAAAAACAGAAACTGTTACTTTTGGACGTATGGAATCTGAACGTACAAGAATAAGAAAAGTTTCTAACAAAGGAACAGATCTAGTATTAATATTAAGTGAAGGATCACGTATTAGAGACAGAGATGTTCTATTCCTCACAAAGGAGAAAATGATTGTCGTTCAGATAGTACCAGAACTAGTAGCAATAATACAGATTCATAAGATTTTGATTCGAGATCAAATGATAAGGACATCTGTCACAATTGGACATGCCCTAGGCAACCTTCATCGTCCTTTAAAGATTGAAGGTGATACCATCACCTTTCCCATTCAAGATCCAAGTGAACTCACATTATTTGAAAAGTTACTCTCACCATTGAAGGAAGATATAGAAGTTAGAAGCGATAATATGGTTTTTGAGGCCAATATGGGCTCATGAATATGGACAACGAAATTTCTTTGGAAGATCTTAGTTTTTTGCAACTATCAGATTCTTTTTTTCCGACGGGTCTGTACACTACATCAAACGGACTTGAGGCACTATTTTATGAAGGAAAGCTAAAAAAACCAAAACATCTGCAAGATCTGATAAAAACTTTTCTTTTCCAGCAAATAGGCCCTACTGATTGCACTGCACTAGGTAATGTATATGACTGCATCAAAAGTTCAAATCTGGCAGAAATCCTGAGGACAGATCAAATGATATACTCTATGAAACTTATTGAAGAAGTGAGAGAGGCCTCTGTAAGATCAGGTATACAACTTCTACGATGCGTAAATTCATTTGTACTAGGTAATACAATCTTAGATCACTACCAAAGAATGGTAAAGAACGGAGAAGCTTCAGGAGTTTATCCAGTATCATTTGCAGTAGCCTGTAATTCATTGAGTATCACCAAATATAGGGCAGGCTTAATGTTGTTATATGGCTTCACAATAACCGTAGTGGCGGCTGCTATTAGGTTGGGTATATTACAGCACTTAGAAGGACAGAAGGTTATCCATAATTTGAAACCATCCATATTATCTTCTGTACACAGAAATATACAAAAACCTCTCTCAAGTATGTGGCAATTTGCACCAATTATAGACATTATACAAATAAAACATGAACAAATGGATTCGAAAATGTTTATTACATGAAAAAGAGTGCCTTTTCTATGTCGCCTAGAAGAGTCCCAAGGATCGGGATAGGCGGGCCAGTCGGATGTGGCAAGACCATGTTGATCGAGCAGGTCGTTCCATTGCTATCGCTTGACGGTTATAAGGTAGGAATCATTTCAAACGATGTTATCTCAAAAGAAGATGCCGAACGGATGAGGAAGAATCTTGCGACGGAAAAGGGTCTAATGTCAGAAGATCTTGTAATTGGAGTTGCGACAGGTGGATGTCCACACACTGCCATTCGAGAAGATCCTTCCATGAATATCTCCATAGTTGAGGAAATGGAATCAAAGCATGATTATCTTGATCTGATTTTTATTGAGAGTGGTGGCGATAACATTACTACGACGTTCAGTCCTGCTCTAGCGGATTATTTTATATACATTATAGACGTATCTGCAGGAGATAAATACCCACGCAAGAGAGGCTTGGGCATCGAAACATGTGATCTTCTTGTTATAAACAAAATTGATATAGCTCCGCATGTCGGTGCTAGCCTTAAAGTTATGGAAAGGGACGCCAAGCAGATTAGAGGTGACAAACCATTTATTTTTGTAAACTCAAAGACTGGTAAAGGAACAAAGAAAGTCGCATCGTACATTATCAAGGACGTTCTCTTTGAATCTCCACCACGGACTTCAAATAAAAAATAGGCTGTAGTTCATTGAAAGAGCCTAGTATTAGTACACCATCAGACCTTCCACCAGAGTTTCTTGCATATAAATCTGAACTTGAAGAGAGTTCAAATGAATCAGGGAAAAAAGGTATCTTGAAATTAGAATTAGAAGAAGACGTCAGAATAAAAAAGACTGTGATCAAGGAACATTATGCAAAAGTTCCACTATTTATCCAGAGAGCCTTGTATTTAGAAGAGAGCATTCCATCTATGGCATACATTTATGTGATTTCTCCATCTGGTGGCATATTACAGGGAGATAGATATAGAATTGGTATTAAACTTAGTAACAATGCTCACGCTCATATTACAACACAAGGTGCGACAAGGATATACAAAATGGAGAAGGATTATGCAACACAAATGATTGATATTGTTGTTGAGGAGGGATGTTATTGTGAATACATTCCCGATCAAATTATTCCGTATGCTAATTCAAGGTTCTATCAACTAACTAATTTGAAAGTTCATGAAACTGCCACGATGATTTATTCAGAAATTTTAGTTCCAGGAAGAGTTGCAAGTGGCGAAAACTTTGAGTACGATATCTGTTATATTAAGACGGTGGCAACCAATCATGCTGACAAGTTGAGATTCATTGATGTCCTTAAATTGATGCCCAAAAAAGATAATTTCAATGCTCGTGGCATCATGGAAAATTTTAGCATTCTGGGCAATGTATATATCCTTGCTAAAGTGGATCACGCTAAACATCTTAAAGAAGAGATCAATTCTATTGTGAAGAATATCAGAAAAATCCAAGGAGGGGCTTCAATTCTTCCAGACAGACACGGGGTAGCTGTAAGACTTTTAGGAAATACGACAGAGCATATTAAAGATGTCGTTTATGAAATACTTAATGTTTCGCGCAGAACAATTCTTGGAGGCTCATTCAGTAAAATGAGAAAATCGTAATGATGTTCTTATATGAAGTCACGATGATTATTGTTAAATGATTCCAAAAAACCAAGTTTTGGGATGATGTTTGCGATCACCTATTGGTCGTGGATGTTCAAGAATGTAAAAATCACTAGAACATATTAAGCTGTTTAAGCTGTAGGAACATTCCAGCACTGTTACAAAAACAATTGAAATTATAACGGGACCATCGTATCTATTAGTCTAGCGTTCGTTATTTGTCCATCCTTTTCGTTAATTAGAAGGTCAACCGTGTACTGGAGACCGTTAAGGTGGAATGTAACTTGAACATCCCAAGCTTCCCTTTTCTGTTCCGTTGGGTACGGAAGCAAAACTCTTATCTTAAAATTTTCAATACTACTGCCGTACATGACCTCTATCGCTTTCTGGGCAGAACTTTCAATTTCGTTCTCCGTATGGACGGGATTCATACAGCAATTACATTTACTAAATATTTAAGCATTATTCTAATTCGACAGTCGAACTAGAATAGGTTGTATAGTCTTGACAAGGATAACTTATTCGCAGGCTCTGTAGTAGCGATTTTACCGTCTACTTTAACTACATATGTTTCAGGGTCAATCTCGATCTTAGGAGTCAAGTTATTGTACACCATATCTTTCTTGGATATATTACGACAATTATTTACAGGCAGAAGCTTTTTCTTCAACCCTAATTTCTTTTTAAGGTCATTTTTTATAGCAAGCTTTGAAGTGAATGTTACCGAAGTAGAGTACTTAGCTAGTCCCATTGCCCCAAACATTGGCCGATAATACACGGGTTCTGGAGTAGGAATAGATGCATTTGGATCTCCCATGAGAGAATACGCAATAAAACCGCCCTTAATTATGAGTTTGGGTTTTATTCCAAAAAATTGTGGGGTCCACATAACAATGTCAGCTATCTTTTTGGGTTGAAGTGAGCCCACATACTCCGCAATTCCATGGGTTATTGCAGGATTAATGGTAAGTTTAGCCAAATACCTTTTGACACGTAGATTGTCATTATCATTACTCTCT
The DNA here is from genome assembly GCA_038201105.1 of Nitrososphaera sp. GTDB lineage: Archaea > Thermoproteota > Nitrososphaeria > Nitrososphaerales > Nitrososphaeraceae > TA-21. The sequence goes on from JBBRRH010000035.1 coordinate 9,683, forward strand.
TCTTTGAGCCTTCCTGACATCTTTTTCATCTTGTCCGCTGTCTGCCAGGCCCTAGTTGTTACCTCCCCCACTCTTCCCATCGCTTGGCTATCAGAAGAATACATACTCAGAGCCCCTATGTCATGCAATACATCCTCGGCAGCGATTGTTTCAGCCCGTATCCTTGATTCAGCAAATGCGACATCTTCTGAAATGGCAGGGTTCAAATGATGACATACCATCATCATATCAAGATGCTCATCAAGCGTATTGATAGTGAATGGCCTTGTTGGGTTTGTGGATGATGGCAATACGTTCTTTTCGCCAGCGATTTTCATTATATCTGGAGCATGTCCCCCACCTGCGCCTTCTGTATGATAAGTATGAATAGTTCTGCCCGCTATTGCTTCGATCGTATCGTCTACAAAACCACATTCGTTTAATGTGTCAGTGTGAATAGCCACCTGAGTATCAGATTTATCAGCAACTTTGAGAGCTGCATCGATCGTTGCAGGAGTAGAACCCCAATCTTCATGCAGTTTCAAGCCACATGCTCCTGCTTCGATTTGTTCCATTAATGACGATTGCAGGGAATCATTCCCCTTTCCTAACAATCCAAAATTCAAAGGAAGTTCCTCTAAGGATTCTAACATTCGGTGGATATTCCATGGACCTGGGGTACAAGTAGTAGCTTTAGTACCTTCAGAAGGACCGGTTCCTCCACCTATCATTGTGGTGGTACCACTACAAATTGCTTCTATGGCCTGCTGAGGTGAAATAAAGTGTATGTGGGTATCAATCGTCCCTGGGGTACAAATAGTATGTTCTCCTGAAAGAACTTCAGTATTTGAGGAGACTATCATGTTGTTGTATACTCCATCCATTACGTTTGGATTTCCAGCCTTACCGACTCCTGCTATTAACCCATCTTTGATGCCGATGTCGGCCTTAAGAATACCGATTAGGGGATCCATCACGATTGCGTTCGTAATAACAAGGTCCAACGAACGCGAACTCGATACGCCAGTTGCTTGGCCCATTCCATCCCTTATACTTTTTCCTCCACCGAAAACAAGTTCATCGCCATAGGTTAACAGATCTTGCTCGATCTCTATTATGAGATCCGTATCAGCGAGTCTCGCCTTGTCGCCTTTTGTTGGTCCATATAACTCTACATATTGTTTTCTTGGAATTTTCAGAACCATATCTTACCTCATTCCCGAAATCCTTTTTTCTTTAACTTTGCAAGTGATATCTTTTTCTGCTTATCAGAAAGTTTAGCATTGACAAGCCCGTTAAAACCAAAGACTATCTTTTTTCCACCGTATTCAGTTAATTCCACAATTCTTGAATCGCCGGGTTCAAATCGGACCGATGTACCAGATGGAATGTTAAGATGAAATCCAAAAGCTCTTCCTCTCGTAAACATTAGAGCCTTGTTCACTTCAAAAAAATGCATATGTGAGCCTATTTGGATAGGTCTGTCTCCCGTGTTTGTTACCTTAATTTTTATTACTTTTCTACCTATGTTGGCAACTACCGGTGCTTTAGACAAAAAATATTCTCCAGGAATCATTATTCACTTACCTCATGATTCAAATTATCGGGCTATGAACAGTTACGAGTTTAGTGCCATCTTCAAAAGTAGCTTCAACCTGTACACTTTGTACTAGTTCTGGAACACCTGGTAGTACTTCATCTCTCTGTAGGACATGTCTCCCAGAGTTCATGAGTTCAGAAACAGATCTACCATCGCGGGCACCCTCAAGGATATGGTCAGCTATTAGTGCTACCGACTCAACATAATTGAGTTTCAAACCTCTGTCTCTCCTTTTGCGTGCTAGTTCTGCTGTCATGAAAATATATAATTTATCCATTTCTCGTGGAGCAAGAAACATTTTAAATTCAAAATTTATTATAATTTGATGTATATATAATTAATCTTAATATCAAAAGTTCATTTTCGTGAATTACCTAGAATCCCCTAAGATTTGTTCTTTCATAGAAGATCATAATATATGATCAAATTGCTGATGGAGTAATATCGATCTACTTCCTAGTAAATATTAGGTTTCAGATTAATAATCAATTCGTCGTTGATATTTTACGAATTAAAAGATTCATATAAATACGCATATGGATTACATATGACTACATTGCAATGTACAACAAACGATCAGGAGTGTTTCATATAATATCAATTAGGAATTATTCAAATTACTACTTTATTACGGAAGTACAGTGTTGCTTTATGTGTTGATATGAAAATGCAAAATAGACAATTATTTGGGGAAGGTGTAAGGCGGAGCTCTGGCGGCAAAGCCAGAAGATACAATCTACTTGCTGCAAGATTAATCGCAGATTTGGTTAAGGGATCATTAGGGCCCCTTGGCCTTGAAAAAATGTTTATTGACATTATGGGAGAGACTACTGTTACTAAAGATGGTGCAACTTTCCTGCGCAAAATTGATGTGGAGCATCCTGCTGCCAAGTTATTAATCGAAGCCTCCAATGCAGTAGATAATGCTGTGGGTGATGGCACCACTTCAGTTGTAGTCCTAGCGGGGGCTCTTGTAGAAAAAGCGGAGGAATTGTTAGACATGGGTATACCTCCAACGATAATTTCTGATGGATACCTTAATGCATTAGACATGGCAATTGAAATTCTTAGAGCGATTTCTGTAGAATCCATTAATTCAGATAAAAAGATTATGGAATCTCTCGCTAGTACATGCTTAACTTCAAAAGCGATCTCTCACATTACCGAGGAAATGAAGATAGTTAGACTTATTGTTAATTCTATATGTCAAATTGCTAATTTCTCGAACAATTACGTAGATGTGGACGATATAAAGATTGAAGAAAAAATGGGGAGTATTTCTGAAACAGAGTTAATTAATGGAATAGTAATTGACAAGACAATTGATAATTCCTCAATGCCCCACATCGTCGAAAATGCACGAGTATTACTATTAGACATTGATATTGAAAATGAACAGACCAAGGCTGATGCACAGATCAGCATTTCAGTTCCAAGTGACTTAGGACGATATCTCGAGTACGGAACTAATAATACACTTGAAAAGATTCAAAACGTAGTAGACTCAGGAGCAAATGTTATTTTTTCACGAGGAGGTATCAGTCCACTGGCCCAGAATTACTTTGCAAAGAAAAGCATAATGACAGTGCGAAGAGTCAAGGAAAATGACCTGCTATGGCTCGAGAAAGCGACCGGTGCTCGGATAACCCGAGATCTCGACAGGATAACTAGTGATGACATAGGTTTTGCTGCGGAGGTTAGTCAAAAGTTTGTTGGAGACGATAAAATGGTTTTTGTTGATGGATGTAAAAATCCAAAATCAGTAACATTGCTTTTACGTGCAAGTTCAAAGGTAATACTGGATGAATTTCATCGTGCGGTTCTCGATTGTTTATACGTTTTGAGAGACTTTGTGGCAATGCCAAGAATTGTGGCAGGTGGCGGCGCAGCCGAGGCAGTAATTTCCCATTTAGTTAAAGAAAGATCATATCTTATTTCTGGTAAGGAGCAAATTGTTATTCAAAAATTTTCCGAAGCAGTGGAAGAAATTCCATTAACTATTGCAATTAACGCAGGAATGGATAGAGTAGATACGATGACACGGTTAAGAGAAAAGGTCTCTTCTCAATACAATGTAAAAAATGAAAAATCAAGAAAAAGAGCTCATAGACACAATAACAATTATCATTCTTATGGGGTTAATGCAATTGAAAGAAAGATAGACAATATGATGTCAAAGCGAGTAATGGAGCCCCTGATGGTCAAAGAGCAGATTTTTAATACTGCGGTAGAGATTATCACTCTCCTAATTAGGGTAGATGATGTCTTGATTGCAAAGCCAGTGATGGATACTCATGCCCATACACATTCAGATGGTACAACGCATTCACATAGAGATGGAAATAAGGATCATGATCATTTCGATAGACTGGGAAAACAACAGCGTCCTATGCATCATTATTACTAATTTGGATTAGTAGAATTCTGTGTACAGATATCAGGGTAATTCACAAGCGAGCAAGCGTGTGAAAAAAATGATGGGTCATCCTAACATCCTTTAGATTTAGTCAGAACATGGAAATTCATACCATTAAAAACCAAATTATTGGCATTTGCTAGATAAAGACTTGTGCGGTACCATATTGAGCTGTTCTTCACTCCAACTAGAAGAGTTGAAAAATGTCGCGACATATTTCAAAACCACATTAAATTTCACTTACGGTTAGTTATTCCCAAATGGTAACCACATATCGTCTATTTACATCATAAACAACGCTTACTAACAATCGCAATGTATCTACCTAACATTTTTCTTGCTATTGAAAGGCAAGGGCAAATCGAGTAGTAGGAATGGGTTTCAAAAGTACAAACAGTTGCTTTGGCATGTTATGGGCAACTAAAGCAAATTTAATCTCTCTCAAGCTCTCAGGTACGCCTATCATGACTTGATCCGCCGTTAAAATGTTTGAAGCATCATTTATTATATCGCATACTTTCTTGCCCGAATGAAACGCTTGAACAAAGTAATCTAGGTACATCAGAAGCACTTCGTTGATGTTAATTCTCGTTCCATTTGATATTTTTTCCTTTATTATTGCCATGGAGTTAAAAAAGATCTGCTCGTTAGTACCATCATCAAAATAATAAACTCTTGTGAGTGGCTGTGTATCGGGTTCTCCTCTGATCGTTACCGTTGCATGAATCAGAAGAATTTAGTCACCATTATTTTTTGGCATCCTTGCCATAGGCAAGAGGAGGCCTCTTTGGAATATCAGCTTTCGGACCATTACCAAAGTCGTAAGTATGTCCTGATCCCCTATAAAATCTCGGCCTCACAGGTTTTCCTTCGGACATGCCCCTTTTTGTCAATGATAGTCCCGCAAGTAGTTCGACTATAAGCCTGTTTGCTAGTCCTGAAGTGATACCACCATTATATGAATTGCCATCGCTTACATCATAATTTGGTGCAACTTCTACTAGATCGAAGGCAAATCTATCAGGATCGAATGAAGTAGAGAGAAGTCGCATTAGCCTCATACCTTCTCTAGATGTCAGACCGTTGGGTTCCGGCTCACCTGTACCTGGTGCATACGCTGGATCGAAGGTATCAATATCCCAACTTATGTAGACTGCATCAACATTGTCGTTAGCCCTGTCTGCAGCTTCTTTTGCTATTTTGTCTATACCCATCTCTTCAACATCAAGCATCGTAAACCACTGAAAATCTTGATCTGCCATCCATTTATACAAATCAGGACCGGGCCAATAACCTCGTGGTCCTATCAAAGTATAGTTCTTTCCCTTAAGGCATCCAAGTTCCATTATTCTTCTTATGTGCGCTCCGTGATCATACTTGAAGCCAGTCAATCCTTGAGGAGCACAATCTGCGTGTGTATCAATGTGTATCATCCCTATGTTCTTATACTTCTTGGCAAAAGCACGAACGTTGGCAAAGGTAACCGAGTGATCCCCTCCTAGCATAACGGGGATACCGTCTATGTCCAGAACTTGTTTAACCTTGTCAGTCATCCTTCTATGTGATTCCACAACGTCCCCAGGAGATATATTCACATCACCATAGTCGACGCTCCTAAAAACTCCAAAGGGATCTACACCGGTCTCTATGTTGAAATGCTCGTAAGGCGGGGAAGGTACAGTTGATGCTGCTCTTATAGCGCGTGGTCCATATCTTGCTCCTGGACGAATAGTAGTGCCAAAGTCGAATGGCTCTCCAATTATGGCTACATCTGGCTTTACCTTCTTTAATTCCTCATGAGTTCTTAACCACGGAAGTTTCAGAAACGTAGGTATGCCAACAAAAATTGGCTCATCGTTTCCCTTGTAAGAATCACCATAAAATTCCATTCCCATGTTTTTTCTAAGGTACCTAATTGACAAGTATTTCTTAAATATTTCTAAACCTATACGCTTAGTAGACGAATCGCAAATTTAAATACCATGAGTACCAATTCCAAGCATGGATTTGTCAGGGGTCTACGTAATGTTCACTGCCATACTTGTCTCGAGTGTCATCCTTTTGTACTTGGGAACTATCGGATTAAAGAATGAACCTCAGAAGGAAGTAGCGAACACATGAATACGCTTATTGATGCCTACCAATGCTAGTCGAAGATTGGAAAACAAAATATTGTCTCCTATAATTGAGGGTTCTTTTTTATGATATTCAATTTATTTTCTAACTGGTTATCGAAAGTGCACCCTGTACAAAAAATCAATACCGTCAAACTTAGCAAGAAAAATGCCTCTAATGAATTGATAAAATATGGAGAGGATATGGCAAATGCAAAGAGATATGATGAAGCATTGAGCTTATTTGATAAGGCCATAGAGATTGATCCAAATAATGATATGGCTTGGGGAGATAAAGCATTAATTCTTGACAAAAAAGGGCAAACAGAAGAAGCTTTGACAAATTTTTCAAGATCGCTTTCAATAAATCCCAATAACTCGATTACGTGGCACAATAAGGGATTAACATTGCTTCGTCTGAGAAAATTCAAAGAATCAATCGAGTGCTTCGATACTGCTTTGAAACTTAATGGGAACTATGCAAAGGCGTGGTATAACAAAGGAAGAGCATTCGAGATGCTTGGAGAGAAAAATAAAGTACAACCCTGCTTGGACAAAGCGAGGAAATTGGATCCATTACTTTATTCAAAATTAACTAGGGCGAAATTTTAGGTCAAGTTTTTGTCGATTGCTACGCTAAGAAGAGAATAACCTTAGTCGCTGCTTACAGTAAATTCATAAGGGATCCGCTCGTAAGTCGCTATCACATACAATTGATATATAACTTCTACACAAATATTATATATTAATATTGCACAGCTTGAAAATGTTTGAGTCATCTCGGGATTCTGCAAGATGTAAGTATATTCAAAATTTCACCTTCTAAATATAATCTTCGTGATGCAAATAATGTGGAAGAGTTGGCAGAATCAATTAAGCACTATGGCCTTCTGCAGCCAATTGTAATTCGACCGGCATCACCTGGTTATGAAGTAGTCGCTGGAAATCGCAGACTTGCAGCAGCAAAATTGCTAAAACTGAGAAAACTATGTTGTCACGTTATCGAGTTATCTGATAAAGAAGCATATGAAGTGGGACTTGTAGAAAACCTGCAACACAAAACCATGAATCCTCTTGAAGAATCGATTGCATTCAAAAAGTATGTTGAAGGTTATGGATGGGGCGGCGTTTCTGAATTGGCTAAACAAATTGGCAAGAGTCAGGAATTTGTGACGAAAAGAATACAATTACTTCTGCTTCCAAAGGAGATTCAGGAAGAAATTATTCGCCAGCGAATAACTCCGAGCGTGGCATTAGAACTATTGCCCTTCGACGTTGAATCGGTTCGTGAAATTGGTGAATTTGTTATTAAGAACGCTCTCACCAAGATTGAGGCAAGGAATCTAGTCAAAAGATTTATGAAAGAAAATCTCACAGACGACAAGTTTACCTCAAACCCCAATGATGGTGATGAATTCCAGCATACAGATTACACAACCCATGAGCGAGAACTAGATTTGCTCGATAAAGCCCTCATGAAATCAATCACCATTATGAAATCTACTCTAGTCGGCTTTGATGATATCATAAAAAGTGTTAATTATAACTGGATTTTGAAGGAATTACTTATGCAATACAGGCTAATTATACATGGAGACATAGACACCTTTCTAAAATTGCGTAAGAGGTTGAGAGTAAAAATGCCACCGAACTATCTAAGTTCTAATAAAATTGATAAAACATTAATTGACAAGTCAACTGACGATGAGAGTGAAGAGACAGCTAAATCCATTCACTTGGGAAACGCCTTCCTGTCTTAAAGTAGTACGTAATGTTACTCTGAAATGCATAGATGTGACATGATCGATACAACGCAACATTTGTCACAGATCGCATGTAGAAGCAACTGTTCATTCACACAAAGATGTCAGTTGTCGAGTCCTAGTAAACGATTATTCGAATATTTTGTGATGTATTGTAACTTACAATTAATACGTTGGCTCAAATATCCTTAAATAGTTTGACATTTATTCAATCGTGACTTTATGGCAGAGATCCCACTTTCATATCCCATAATAGTGATGGCATTTGTCGCGGCAACTGCGGTTATAGGAGTATTGGCAGTCAAATTCGTTAAGAAAAGTAGTAAACACTATATTGTGGCCGGAAAGAGTTTACCGTTATTTTTTGTTGGAACTATGTTGGTCTCTGAAGCTGTTGATGGAAATGCATCGTTGGGAAATGTAGCATTGTCATACCAGTTTGGATTTTGGGCTGGGGCAGCCATTCCACTCGGTTTGGCTATATGTCTTGTTTTGACAGGGTTATTCTTTGGGAGGACGTTTAATAGGATGAATATGATAACACTCGCAGATTTCTACTTTAGACGATATGGAAACACTGCCGAAATATTGTCAGGTACTCTTATGTCTATCAGCTTTATCATTCTAGTAGCAGGCAATCTAGCAGCTAGTGGCTATATCCTTTCAGTGGTCCTGAGTATACCGCTGATTTATGCTATGTTAATTTCAACCGCAGTTGTATTACTATATACTTACTTTGGAGGATTATACTCGTGTGCTTACACAGATATATTTCATATTTACTTGGCTGTAGTTGGGTTCTGGCTAGGACTACTCTATTTTATTGGGCCGTGGTCGCCAATACCCGGTGGGTTGGATACCATAATTGCTAATGTGCCCCCAGGGTTCATGGATATGTCGGGTCTGTTCGATCTTAAAAATGGGGCCCTTGTTAATTGGGCTGCTATCATGTCTTTGGGGCTGGGTGACATCGTAGCACTAGATTTCATGGAGCGGGTTTTTTCAGCCAGCGGAGGACGGACTGCTCAGAAGAGCTGCTACTATGCAGCAGGTTTGACGATGCTCATTCTTATTCCAACAACTATGATAGGGATTATTGGGCATACCCTCGAACCGAATAATAGTGATCCCTTTACACTCTATCCCATTATTGCTATAAAGCATGTACCCGAAGTAATTGGAATATTGATGCTTGTGAGTACAATAAGCTGTGGTATGTCTACTGCTAATGGAGGTACATTAGCTATTGCAAGTGTGATATCTAGGAACATACTGCAGCGCAACATTCTCACTCGATTAAAAGGAAAAACTATGAACGATAGACAACTACTACTTGCTACTCGGCTCTTGGTAATTCCCATGTTCTTTACTGCGTTTGCACTTGGAGCGCTGATTCCTCGACCGGGGATTTACTTGATACTTGCATTTGATATCGTCTTTGCTGGTTGTTTAGTTCCACTTGTAATGGGCACATATTGGAAAAAATCTACCTCAGCTGCCGCAGTAGCTTCAATTGTCGTTGGATCGACGCTAAGAATGATACTGTATTTCACTATTAGCACTTCTTCTCCAGATAGTCCTCTTTTTGCCTATCTTGGCCTCGATACATTCATTCCACCAATAGTATCTTTCGTAGTATTTGTCGTAGTGAGTTTGGCTACATATAAGAGAAGTCCTTCAAGGCACGATGTCATCTATTTGATTCCCTCAGAAGAGGATGTGGTATCCGGTGCAGATGTTTCCAAATGGGTCAACCCAATTGACGTAAGGAAAGTTACTAGTATGAGGTAGAAGATGAGGAGAATAGGTGAATAAATATAGCCCAACAGCCGAATGAGGAATCAACAAACTACGATAAACAAAAGATTCAGAAAATATTGATTGCTATTGATAAATCGGGGTATAAAGATAAGATCATAGGATGTTCCATCACCTTGGCAAAAGCACTTGGAGCAAGTATAACCGCAATACATGTTTTGGACAAGTCTTCCTTTGGGACGGTTGGCGATCTGCTTAGTTACTATAGAGGAGGAAATATCGCGGAGTATGAAATAGTGTTGAAAAAACAAGCAGAAGAGTTTCTCAAAGAAATAAAACTTGTGCTAGAAAAGGCAGGAGTTAGAACCAGCATAGATGTTGTTATTAGCAAATCTTCAGCCGCTGAAGGAATTATTGATTTTGCCAAAGAAGCTGGCGCAGATCTCATAATAATTGGAACAAAAGGTTTGACCGGAGTTGAAAGATTTCTTATGGGGGGAGTTGCGAGCTCGGTGACAGGACACGCTCATTGCCCAGTTTTGGCAGTGAGATAATTAGTGTTGAAATCAAGTGAACTCACAATTTGAAAAATATCAAGTAATCGTATGACAATCAAATCAAGATACAATGTGATACTAGATTCTAATAATACTACTTCAGCTCCTTCACACAAACTTATGATTTCTAAGCATATGCAACTTGAAAGACGGTTCATTTTCGAAAGACTCGTCACAAACAAGGCACAAATAGGTAGTTTTCTTATCATGTGCACCTTCTGCATGCTCAATTAGCTCAAATCTATCTTTGAATGTTTCTCCACAGGTTCCGCAGCCAAATTTTTTCAACACAAACCGTTACTGCTTTTCGTATTTAAGAGTTGATGAGACTTTGTGGTACCTGGATCTTTTACGAATGAATTGTATTAAATGTAGACTTCTAAAGTACTCTTCTCGTAATGATATAAAACTGGCATACGTACCAACTTGTCGAAAAATCTTAATCAGCACGTAATGGCACAGATATTTTATATGCTCTCTGCATCTCCGCAAAATGAAAAATTACTACTAAATTGGGCGAATCGGTCTTTAATCTACTTATATTCAAAGCTCCCAAACATCGTTTAACAGTTCACGCCTAACCTTCAAGAATATGTAGTCTCTCATATTGCAGTTATCTTTGTTATAACTAAACTTATAAGTTAAAGTTCCCAAAGTTATTCAATGGAATGTCCTCATTGTAGGGCTAAATTTGAACCGAATATGCGATATTACCCGATCGGATTGAACAGGCACGGAGAATATGGGTACGTATTATGGCAATCCTGCAATAATTGTGGCAAGTTTATTCTTTGTCTAAAGGAAACAAAGAGCCTTTCAGAACGTCCCTATGAAATAGATGGTTCTCATCTGCTGCTGCAAAAAGAGACAGAAAAGCAGCATAGAGAATCGGCAAGTGAAGGAGAAATTAATAAAAAACCAAAGGGGCGACTAAAAAGGAAAAACTAGAGATTGAACCATCGGACGAACATTACTCACAGCAATGTTTTACGCATCGTATACATTAAGCGTAATTAGGTTTTTTTGAAAAAATGATAATAATTAGTCGAACTTACAGTATGACAATAGATGGAAGTTCATGATGGAGATGAGGTATGAATCTCATTTAATGCAATCAGTGACTGAATACGAAATTTTTATTTTCAACTCTTAACAAGGGAACGTTTGTAAATTATAAACCTCCTCTTGGAGTTAATGCTGCTTTAGTTTGTCATCTTTCTTCAACATTAAGGAATTCGGCACATATTCGTTATTATACTGTCAACGTACTCACTACTAGCTACCATTAGCATATAACTCTCTTTCTTCCAGACTACGTACTAGATGCGCAAAGATGAAAAGGAATCTGAAAAGCAAAGACAGGCTGCACAATTTTATGCTCTTCTTAAATCAATTATGGATGAATTATTGAATTATACTAAAAGCAGACATATCAAGATTCCAGACTCATCGTTCGGCCTTATCTATGACCAAAGAGATTCCATTCTGTTTAGCGGTAGCGATTCAAAAACAGGAAAGAAGATTTTCCTTTACAATGTCAGATTAATTGGAAAATCTTTCGAAGAGAGAAAAGAACAGATGTTAATAGACAAAACTCCGGAGACTTTTTTGAACTGGATAGCAGACCTTTGTTCTACATACTTATCCTCTTTAGTATATGATTATGTCGTTAAGGAGCAACACCGCGGTGAAGGGACATCGGATAGAACTGTTAGGCAAATTGTTAGAGGGTTTATGAACAAACTAATGAATGATCCGGAGTTGAAACATGTGCTAGACACTATCAGGACCAAACCTGTAGATTCGTAAAGAGATATGGTATACCATTCTTTCAATATATGATAAAAGCTTATCACTGTCAATCACTTCACTCTACTACCGGCGTTGTATTGCCATCCCCTATATTGAGCCAGCAATTCATTCCAAATCGTGTCAACTATATAGATTATTTAGACAGGGATTTTATATTATAAGGTACATTATACAACACATGGAAACTAGTATGCGCTGTCAACTATGTGAAAAGAAGACACATGAACTAAGCTACTGGTTCGATAAGATGGTTTGTAGCAATTGTTACGACTTAAGTAGAACCAGATCAGATGTTATACTGGAAGCATCTGCTAACTAACAATTTTCTTTCGTCTATGTTTTAAATCAAACTAACGTTACTTTCGCAGACTTCACGACTCCATAGAAATATCGCCTCTATACTCGAGACTATGTGTTTCTGTTTCACATATTGGTATCAAATCCATTTCATTACTATCACATGTTGGACATTTTTAACTAGAATTGTCATCACCCAACAAATACAAGGCACACCAAAAGGCAAGAATTACAAATCCAGAATCTATACTCATGATGTTTCATTCTACTATCTGATTTCTTATTCCGTAAATCCCTTATCACTTATCATTTAAACCATCATCGTCTCAATTATACTTTAACTTAGACAATCGTTTCCTGATGTTTATTTTTGTTTGGTTGCTCCTGATTTTAATAACTACAAGAGGCAATCTCAAAATAGACGAAGTTAAGTTCATAAAATAAAGGGATTAGAAAATTTAAACGGATAAAAATTCTAGCTGCCATTAAAAACTAATTTGAAATTAAACTGCATTTTTTTGTCGCGTCTTACCGAACCGCTAAATATACTATTTATGTAACACTAACAGTAATTAAACTCTAGTTATGATACAAGGGAGCGTGGGCTCAGGAACAAAGACAGGACGATTTTACGATAAATACCGAAATTATATTCTCTTTAATAAGAACATAATTTTGTCCGGTACAGTTGCTTTCTTTGTAGGTGCTTTATCTACTCAGCTTTATGCCCAAAATGATAGTAATAATCTAGTAAATTCGATAGTGACGTTATCAATAGAATACGGAGTCTATATTCCACTTTTTGCAATTCTTTTTTATTTAGATAACAGGCAAAGATATATCGATCCTTTAACTCAAAAGAAAGATTATTCAATAATAAAAGGCGATGTAAAAAAAATGGTTGCTGCATTTACTATCTCTGAGCTGATATATTCTGTAGCAAAGTTATCAATTCACTATGGATTACTCCAGAACAATATGGAACCATATCAGGCATCGATGATTGGCGCTCTTGCAGCTTGGGCACTATTTTTAGTAGCTATAAACTTGGGTATAAAAGCTGTAAGACTTTTTCGAAGTTGAAATGACCCATTTATTCTCTTCTAGCATAGAATAAGAAGTTGAACCCCGGACATAAGCATTACATACTGATAAACATCGTGTGCCAATGGGATGGTAGTTAGACAGATCTGAGAAATGCAAGGATCCATGCAAACACTTCTAAGGCATGATCCTAGACGTTGCCAACAAAGGCAACCTTGGAGGAAAAAATAAATTCCAAATCTGAATTTGGTAAAAAAGCGGCTTATTGCAGCAAAATTTAAAATAGTTATCAGAGAAGAGAAATCATGAACCCCCAAATCAATAGTGAAATAAATGACGATGCAATTCGAAAACTCTTCAAGGAAAAGAACTTAGTCTTTATGTCCACATTAATGAAAGACGGTTCTCCTCAAGTTACGCCAACATGGGTAGATATCGAAAATGGAGCTATTCTTGTTAACACTGCGATAGGTAGAATAAAACATAAGAATATCTCCCGCGATCCTCGTGTAGCATTGGCAATAACTGATCACAATAATCCATACGATATGGTTGCTATAAGAGGAAAAGTGATAGAGCAAATAACTGGGGATGAGGCCGAAAAACACATTGATAAATTGGCAAAAAAGTATATTGGAGCAGAAAAATATCCTAGTAGGTCTCCAACAGAAAAAAGGGTGATATTGAAGATCAAACCTGAAAAGGTGTTCCATATGAAGCAATAATTGCAATAAAAAAGCCTAAGAGAGCCGTTTAGAACCTGAAATAACTTGTAAACTGAAATTAAGCAAGATTTTATGAAATAATTAAATCCTTGTATGTAGGTGATAAAGTCAATATGACAAATGCTGAAGGTCATCGTTGTGAAGTTTGTAATGAACAGGCTTCGTATCTTAAGAGCTTTATAGGTAGAATGGTTTGCAAAAATTGTTTTGACTTAATTAGATCTGAAGATGAAAATTTCCTGAACCTATCACTCAAAGAGTAATCTCTGATATACGATTGTTCTTTTATACTCTAGCTATGATGATTTTCTTCAACAAATGGCATTTGGTCAAATTCACACCACCTATGACAACACCTCAACAATTAAGATAAGAGAATCGATGAAAAGTTCCAGTCTTATGAGCCTAGGGTAACGTAATAAGCTGATTCTATCTTTTCTTTAAGATTAATGTCACGATCAAACCTACGGTAGCAATTAAACTTATTGCAATGATTATGTTGATCATATCGTCACCACTGCTGGATAAACTAGGTGGTGATTGATGTGGTACAAAAAGTTGAAACGAGGCTAATTCAACTAAGTGATTTGAATCCACTCTCAATATCACTTGGTGAGTGCCGTCATCAGGGAAGATATACTTCACTGAAAAATCGCCATTAGGTACTATTATGTTTTCAACTTTGAACAATCTCTGACCGTTAGTAACAACCACCCTTGCCGTAAGATCTTCAGTGTGTTCGCCAGTATGTAAAGTCTTGAATGCTAAAATTCAAAGTGGTGAAAGTGTCTATTATTGGTTTCTCAGGGGAGTATGTAAACTCAATTTTAATATTGTCCTTCACATTTGTCCATTCTTGCACTTTTCCTCCAAAGAGATGTGCGTAAGAAGGAATCATAATATGACTGTTATCCGCAGCGATCAAAGTGGAAGCAATTAAAACTATGACTACAACAACAAACGATGCCAATATGACAATCTTATCTCCATATGATTCAATGGTCAGTCTTTACTATATTGACAATTGATGTTTAGCGACGCATTACGGTCACTTGCGTTCCTCTATTTTAGACCGATAACTGATAAGTACAATCTCTTCGGCCCAAATCCAGCCATGATAACACCAATTGTTAATCATCATGGTTAATATGCTTCTCAAATCCAGAAAATTGTGGATGATATCAATATGATAATATTGATAGAAACCAATCTCGATGTACAAGTTTTCTATTTTAATACAGGGCTTATCCAATCAATATACGAGCTCTATTTTTCTGCAATAGTTTGACTCTGCTCTCGCATAAATTGTGTTAAGTAATACTTGCCTCCAGTTCCCTTCCCAGTTGTACCGGAATCCTTCCAACCTCCAAATGATTGACATCCCACCATTGCCCCAGTTGTGGCACTGCTTGCTCTGTTCACATACACGACTCCCGCTTCAATACAGTTCAGAAATTCTTTAACCTCTTCTTTTCTCTTCGTATACACTCCGGCTGTGAGGCCATAGTCAGATTCATTACACATGGCGAGTGCGTGATCAAACTTATCATATTCTGACACGCAAAGAATCGGCACGAACAATTCCTTTTTGAATAATAAGTGACCCTTGGGTAAACTATCAACGATGGTAGGTTCTGCATAGAATCCATATTTCAGATTATTGTCTTTCTTAAGAGAACCACCTACTAGTATTCTTCCGTCTTTAGTTGCCAATCTTGAATACCTACTAAAATTCTTAACAGAGTTTGAATTTATTAAAGGACCAATAAAAGTTTCCGGATTTAGAGGGTTCCCAACAGTTAATTCCTTAGTTCTTCTTACAAGTTTTGAGATGAATTTTGATTTTATGCTTCTTTGCACATATATACGAGAGCATGCGCTGCATTTTTGTCCTGAATATGAAAACGCTGCCCTTACAACTCCTTCAGCTGCTCTGTCCAAATCCGCTGTTTGGGTAACAATTGCCGCGTTCTTTCCTCCCAGTTCAGCGATAACTGGTCTTGGCTTGAATTCGCTTGTATTCCTAACTAATTCATAGCCAATCTCCTTAGAGCCGGTAAAGACAAATCCTGCAATTTTTTTATTCCGTACTAGTAGCTTACCAATTTCACCACCTGGGCCAGTTATATAATTAACTACACCTTCAGGCAGCCCCGCATTTACCATGATCTGGGCTATCTTGTACCCCACTATAGGCGTGTCACTGGAAGGTTTTATGATCACTGTATTGCCAGTGATAAGAGCACCAATAGTCATTCCTACCAATATTGCTGCCGGAAAATTGAAAGGCGCAATTATGGCCCAGATTCCATATGGCTTCATCACACTAGTGTTCCTCTCACCTGAACTAGAATTTTTATTGGCCAAGACAAATCCATCGTTAGCGATCATATCATCTATGTAGTAGTTGATAAAATCTAGTGCTTCATCTACATCGGCAATAGCTTCGTATCTATTTTTTCCGTTCTCTAATGTCAACCACGCTGCTAATTCAAATTTTCGCTTTCTGACAAGATCTGCAATTTTTCTAAAGATTTGTATTCTGTACTTGTAATCTGTGGTACCCCATGTCTGAAATGCATGCGCTGCGGCTTCAATAGCTTGGTTGACGTGCAAAGGAGTTGCCATCTGGATATAGCCTAGTATTGTCCTACGATCAATGGGAGATCTATGGGCAATGCTCTTAGTTGCGAACACTTCTTTACCGGCAATTATTAAAGAGTATGTATTCCCAAATTCCGACCGAACAGATCTAGCCGCCTGCTCATATTTCTTATTAAATAATTTTTCGTTACCTTCATTTACAAATTTCTGGAAGGTAATTTCGTTTTGGAACACCATACCTCTATTATCAAATTCGTCCTTAAATAGTATATAGTATATGATATCTAGTGAGACGAATCTTATCCAACCCAAATTAGTTAATGCTCTGCCTATCAATACAATTTCAAGGTTGAGGAAAAACTGATAACTGAAAGCTGATGTAATACTGCACATATGTGAGTGATAACGATATGATTAAATTATAAATATTACTAAGTAATAGTAAAGTTAGTTGCAATAGATGTATGGTTAGATACCATCTAATGTTAGCGCATAAATCGAATTCGTATGCAAACTCCAGCAGGACGTTCAAAATAATTAACTATTGGGAAGTATGTGGACAATAATAAAAAAGGGGGAACGATCATTCATGCGAATTAATACAAAGATAGTTCTAGAGAAGGTGGAGACAAGGGTCGAAATTCTAAATAGAAAATTCAGACAAGGCACTATCGAAAAATATTACACGGTTCTAAACAAAAAGTGTTTACGGATTTTGCAGTATCGTTCCGGTCGTTAAAGCAAACAGAGACACATCATCTAATGATTAGACGTGATTGTTGCATATTCTTGAATTTGCCACGATCCCGTGTCGCAATAGTGGATAACAAGCCTCCCTTGATTAAGAGACGGCGGTCATGAGCAAATTGCTGATCATAAGAAGTACTGTTATATTCATTCTGGTCAACGAAGGAAGACTCCTCAAATGAGTCCAGTTTTTCTATCAATTGGAGATCAATGTTTAAGTTACGGTCTAACACTCCTAACCTGCAAGACGATATCTCTCTGCGATCAATTAGGTTCGTACAAACATATGAAACGATAGGAAAAATTTCTGTATCATTAATAGGCGTAGGTAAAAGGTAATCCTGTCCAGGCTTTCCGGAAATCCATCTGGAGTTGACAAATACACATCAACGAGATCACTTACTATCGGACTGGGATAGGTTAGGTAGCTTAGGTAGGTTAGATTACTAAATTTTTGGTATTATATAATAGACAAATTAAGTGAGGCGGTTATATATTATCTGACTTGACTGACCTTACCTTACCTATTCTTTCATATCTAAGAGAGCAAATGGGGGGAGCCAATTCTTGAGGTTTCTCGCCAAAGACTGTCGTTGACGAACTGAACACAACTAAGGAGTACGTATAACAAAGGGCAGATAGAGGGCCGCGAAGACGTATTGGATACTAGACTGAGTTAATCGAACTTTTCAAAGTCATTCAGCTCAAAATCGTTCAATATGTCGAATCTCAGAGAAACAGTATCCGAAATTGATGGGATCTTTCATTTTAGAAAATCGTTAAAGGACTCCACTTCATGAAATTTGCAACAACTTATCTTCCCGTCAATCAACCAAAACGAAACAAAATGCATACACATTCGTAGTAGAAATCAGACAAGAATCTTCTAATATGCTTGACACATTCTTTAAGGAGTCTTATGACAACCTCCGTGGGTCCACAGGCAACCAAGATCATTAATGACATAAAAAACACTTCTTACTCCTCTACTTACACTTATCCACTTGTAATCAAAACTGGAAAAGGATGCATATTGCAAGATATCGATGGCAACAATTTTCTTGATTTTACATCTAACATTGGATCATGCCCTTTAGGATATTCTCACCCAGAAATTATGGAAGTCCTAAAAGAATATTCTAGCAACGGTTCCCACAAAATTGCTGGACAAGATTTTTATTGTGAAGAGCATGCTCAAATTGCCCACAAGCTTCTTTCCGTGTCTCGTAGAAGTAGTAAACTGTTTCTCATAAATAGTGGTGCAGAAGCAGTCGAAAATGCAATAAAAATAGCCTATAAAAAGATGGGTTCCCTACCAGGTATTTCTTGTATTAACGCCTTCCATGGCAGAACACTTGGAGCCCTTAGTTTCACATTTAGTAAAGAGATACAGAAGGCTAACTTTCCAGAATTACCAGTGAAGAGAATCAAGTTTTGCACTTCAGATACAGACGCAGAAATTGATTCTCTAGAGGATTTACTAAAACAATACAAGGTGGCGTTCATTATAAGCGAAGTTATTCAAGGTGAAGGTGGTTTAAATATTGCGAGTAAGAAATTTGTACGCAATTTAAAGAAGAAGGCCAGACAGTATAATGTCCCTCTGATTATTGACGAGGTTCAATCTGGAATGGGCAGAACAGGCAGATGGTGGGCATATCAACATTATGGAATTGAGCCTGATATAATGACGGTAGCCAAAGGATTGCAAGTGGGAGCGGTTGTTTATGACAAATTGTTTGATCCAGATGAGCCAGGAGTGCTTTCCAGCACTTGGGGAGCTGGAAGCAGAATTGATATGGCAGTAGGATGCAAAATTATAGAGACGATCGAATCGCAAGGTCTTCTTAGAAATGCGCAAAAACAGGGTGAGAATTTGTTGAGGGGATTGGACGAATTGGTAGGAAGCGGCGATGTTATTGATGTTAGAGGCATTGGATTAATGATCGGTATCGAATTGAATCAAAAAACCGCAAGGGATAGAATAGTAAGGATCCTGTTCAAGAATGGTCTTCTAGTTTTGCCTGCAGGCAAGAGCTCAATTAGAATAATGCCACCATTAATTATCACAGGAGATGAAATAGATAATGGGTTGTCGATTCTGCATGATGCATTTGGTAGAAGAATAAAATAATGGTACCTCATTTGGATTAGTTACTAGTTTAGGACTACAAAATAAATTTGGATTTATAAAAAATGACTGGTGGCTAAAATAAGTATACCTTCGAACTTTGCGTATGGTCATCACTGTTGGTGATTGAATCTGTGATGTGTTTTTTACTGTAGAGGCCTGGTCAAAATAAGCACATGTTAAGGGTCGTACTTTAATCCTGTGAACAAATATTATTATCTATACACTAGGTTTGATCTCCGGGCAAAATTAATTATTGGCATTTCATAAGAATATCTGAGAAACCTGGGCGAGGAAATAGGGAGGAAGATACAAATTCTCTTCGGCACCAAAGAAAAAATATCAGTTCTCAATATATATTTTGGAAGAAAAGATACTTCAGATTCTATTGGCCGGCTTGGTCATGCTCCGATGTTGCTAGAGAAAATGGCCAGATTGGAGCATTTTCATAGTCAGAAAGGCATTAATTATGGATGATATTTCCATAGGGTTATGGAAGGTCTTCAAAAACTAAAGTGTGGTACTTGTGGAACTATGTTCATGTCTGAAAACGGGAATACATTGTGTCCGTCCTGCCTCGAAGGTTCGACTAAAGGTCAGAGTCACGAGCACGGTCACGAAGCTGAACATGGAGGATGTGGCTGCGGCCACTAACGAAAATTTAAATCATCTTTTTATTTGTTGTGGGTCATTTCATTTGTCGTGCAAAACAATCTAACATACGTAGCTAGCTCTGTGTTAAGAGTGCCAACAAGCTCATTACTTTAAGTACAAAAACTACACTTCATCTATCTGGTGTGCTCATTTTGACCCAATTAATCCGGACATTCAGGCTAGACTAAAGGATGTGAAAAGTGTTCAAAAATGGGATCAGAATGGGTCCATTCGCGTTTGTGCCTAACCTGTGGTAAGGTGGGTTGCTGCTGCGACTCTTCATATAAATAAATATGGAACGAAGCATTTTAAATCAATAGGCCACCCTGTCACAATGTCCTTTGAGCCTGGCGAGAATTGGAAATGGTGCTATGTGGATGAAGCTTTAATCGCATAACAATCAAGTTATTTAGAATATAAAAATAAAACGAGAAATATGTTGCTTCAAAAAAAATGCTAATTATTGATCAAATAATGAAGTCAATTCTGCCACTTACTACTTCCTGGTATTGATAAGATCCTATTAGATTAGCTCTGTTCTTTACTATATACCTTCTTTAGCCATATTGGAGTAATAATAGTGGTAATTGCAACCATAATAATTACAGTTGTATAAATATTGGAAGATAATGCACCAGACGTTACACCGATTCCAGCTACAATAAGACCAATTTCGCCTCTTGAAATCATGCCTATTCCAACTTTCAATGATTTCGTTCTATCTTTCAAGAATATCATTGCAGGTAATCCACATCCAATCAACTTGGTAACAATTGCTACTGTAATAATTATTGAGGAAAGATACAACACATTCAAATTTACTCCTGTAAGATCAACCTGAGCGCCTATTATTGCAAAGAATAAAGGAGCAAAAATTATCTCTAATTTATCAACATACTCTTCAACTCGTCTGATTATTCTACTGCTAGCTACCGCCATCCCTACAGCAAAAGCTCCTACGATGGGAGACAAACCCACTAATGCAGCTATTCCTGAAGCACCAAAGAATGAAGCAGTAACAATACCCTCTATACTGCCTCTTGATTTCCATAATCTTTCTGCGTGTAATATTTTAGGAACAATGAATATTGCTCCAATAAGTAATGCTGCAAATATTCCTAATATCTTTAAAATGAGGAATGTAATATCTGATATATTAGGGGTCATGTCGCCTGTTTGTACCATTGTGGTAACTACAGACAAAACAGCGATTGCTAGTATGTCATCAACTATGGCCGCACCTAATATCAGCCTAGCCTCCATCGTCTGCATTTTCCCTAGTTCTGTTAGCACTCTAACAGATATTGCAATACTGGTTGCGGTAAGGGCTGTGGCTACAAGTACTGATTGTAATACAGCTAGTCCAAAAAGTGTGAATGCATAATATCCGACGAAGAAAGGCACTATGACACCACATGCGCCTACAGTAAACGATGCAGCACCTCCTTTCAAAAATTCCTTTGGTGTAATCTGTAGACCCGCTATAAATAATATCACAACTCCAGATAATTCTCCTATCTCACGTACTGTCTCACTTAGTACAACAATTGGCTTCCCGTCAAATAATGGCAGTGCACCCAATGCGAATGGCCCTACAATTATTCCAGCAAGCAGCTCACCTAAAACTGCTGGAAGTTTTAATTTATTGAAGAGTTCAGCAAAAAAATTCGCAGCAAAAAGGAGTATTGCAAGTGATATTAATACATGGATTATTGCTTCGCCTTGCTCTACTACCATTTTTCATCGTTGTTAAAGAACGATAGGAAGTGAGTTGTTAGATATAAAGCATGGGAAGAATTATAGTTATATGAATATTAAACATATAGTGGTGTTATAGTAGAATTATTATATATAATATCTTGATTGTATGTAGTCTTTGAATCCAACTTCCACATCAGAAAATGGAGTTAAAACGTTTTGGATTTGGAAATCATGAATGACATTTGGAACTGGGTGTGATGTGAAACAATTGACCTTGAGGATTATTATATATACGCTAGTGATGCTTATTGAAGTTCACATCTCCAAAAAAACTATTTTTCAGAATGTCCTGTTGAGGGTTCTTATGATAGTAACGATATTTAATTTTTATTTCTTAGTCGAATCCATTAAATCATACAAACATCAATCTATGAATTTTTCGAATGAAGATAACTTTCGAATTCCTTCAAGGTATCCAATTGTTTTTTTCGTCGAATCCTTCTGCCTCTAATTTCCTTCACTTTTTGAATTGCTTGGTCAGCCGATAAACCTTCTTTCTTCATAATGTATGCTGCTAAGAGTGTACCTGTTCTCCCGCTTCCACCGTTGCAATGCACTAGTACAGGTTTGCCGTTTTTTATTTCGTCTTCTATGTAATTCACCGCATTGTCAAGCTCATCGACTGGTGGAGCTCCATAATTTTTGACCTTTAGATGTTTGTAGATGATGCCACTGCCAGTGGGAAACCAGCTTGGCGGCAGAGAGTATTCTATAATAGTAAATACACTTTTGATCCCATTCTTCTTCACCGACGCAAGCTGTGATGCTGTCATCAATCGTCCACTACCAGCGAGTTTATCTTTGATAACCCATCCGAATCTTGATGGTCTATCTGTGAATACGCTTAGAATGTATCGATATAAATCTCCTGATAATGACAATGTGATTCAAGCATATCAATTAATTATATTATTTTGTCAGAATAATGGTAATAAATGGCATAGAGCGGTAATACATAGTATCACTTACGATATACAATAATGAATTCGCGGGGCTACTGCTATAGGATTGGATTTCTCCAAACATCAATTTAAAATGACTTATGTTACTATATATGGTAATGTTTTAATATATTGGCTGGTCTAATATTATATCATGAATATTACACATTTACCCCACAAGGTCGCTGAATACCAACACGCGCTGTGGCCTTACCATCTTATCGTATCAGTTTCATTTTGAGTTGCTTCAATATTCAAGTTTTGACTTGTCGAAAAGAATATTGATGCCATCATATACAATGAAACATTTTATTTTATCATTTACCTAAATGTGGATTTGAAAACTTAACTCTAGCATACAGTGTTCTAGATAAAAAATAAAAAAAGTGTTATCTAAGCTGTACTGTTTGTAGAGCTAGTAACATTCGCAGAAGACGTTGCGTTATCTCCCTTGAGCTTTATCTGTCCCCGTATTTCTCCGTCTGAATGGTCTTGGGTTTTCAGATTAACATACGTATCACCATTTGCCATGGCAGTCTTGAGATCAGCTATTGTTTGTCCTGCCATAGATCCCGTTAAACTTGAATCTGTCACATTTCCTCTCATTGTCATTCCTTTCGGATTATCAGAACGTTTACTGACCTTCATAAGATCAACTACGACTTCGCCGTTTTCACCAGCTTTTCCTTTATGGATATTAACTCCTGTTGCATCATTTGTGCCAGTCACGTTCATTTTCCAAGTCAACATGTCATTTTTTGTCTTGAAATTTATCACACCTTCAGATGTTGTGTTTACTGCCGGAACTTCATTATTTCCATCCAGTTTTGCTCTGTATTTTTCATTCTGTGCATATGATTGAGTGGCAGCGATAACTAAAGAAGCTAACGCCGCTGCCAATACGATCATACACATTGTTCGTATTTGCGACATACTGGTTAATAGTTAAAAGACTCTTTATAAACGTGCGCTGGTGCTGTATTAGCACAGAATATAACAGCGGATGAGTCAGCTAATATGAATAGCAGTACTTTGCCACTACTAATTGTTTTATCAACTAGTTGACTCCCAACTATACTTAAATGCATGGACCTTTGTCTGTTCATTGGAAACAATTTGAGTGATGCTAAAGTTACCAAGATTTTAATCGTATTCTATAGTAGATATGGAAATACCGCAAGAATGGCTGAGGAAATAGCTTATGGAGCTAAGGAACTGGATGGAATAGCAGTTACTCTGAAGCGGATTGCCGATGATATCCCAATGGAAGTGGTATCTAAGGATCCATCTTGGAGTAAGATAGTTGAGGATTTGAACAACAGAATTCCTACAACTCCGAGAGATGATATAATGCATGAGTTACCTAGACATCATGCAATAATTTTCGGTTCACCCACAAGATTTGGAAACATGGCGGCCCCGATGAAGGCCTTATGGGACATGCACTAGTGATTTATGGATGAAAGGCTCTCTTATAGGAAAAGTAGGCGCAGTTTTTACAAGCGCTGCCTCTGTTCATGGAGGACAAGAAACTACTGCCGTTTCGATGATGTTCCCCATGTTGCATCATGGCATGATTATAGTCGGCGTCCCCTACTCTGTACCTGAACTCATCAGCAGCGGTAGCCCATACGGACCAAGCAGAATAGTTGGATCACTATCCACTAAAAAGATTGAAGAAGCAGATATCAAAGTGGCACAGGCACTCGGAAAAAGAGTGGCAGAAATATCCAGAAAACTATCGTCTTAGTGAACGTTTTCTCTGTAAGAACAACATCAATTTCCAGATATTAATTGCTTCCTGATAATTAGAAAATCTTAGATACTGTCTGTTCTTTTTCCGATTGTGAATGGTTCAAAAAGCGATTGAATATACAATATAGATCAATTATTTATCGAATGTACATCTAGGAGTCTTTATATGAGCTCTTGCGGAACCAAACGCTGAGTTATGAAAATGAACATTTTTGCACTTCCTTTGATTAATTAGATAATCTTCGATCGAACCAGAATATTCTTTCGGCTTCAGTTTCATAAAATCCTTCCGCATTACTTCACTAACTTCTATTGCAGATCCACGGGCATAGTCGATCTCCCATAACTCACTTCCATTTAAGAGAACATATTCCAATTCATTTGTCTTTGGATTCCTATCAGTCAAATTCCACTATGGTGCAGCAGTCCCCTATTTTACTACTATGATTCACTTATCTTATATTGTAATCTCTGAAGCCAGTCATGACATCTCATTCTCGTGATGGGAATCTAAAGACATGTTTTCGTTATAACAAAAAATACTCAACCAACTAGTGAGTTTTCCTTAATGGTAAATACGGGAGTTTCAAAAAAGTCTCATGATCAAGGATTATCGTAATGTATGCCTTAATGTAGAAACTAAGGTACCATTTACGCCGCTATGCATCCCACTAAAGAAATCCTCACGAACACGACTCACCTAAACATGTTTATAGAAATCATTTTTGAACTTGACCAAATAATCCAAATTATGTGATCGCGATATAGGAATTCTATGAATACAATTTGGATTTTTAACTACTATTTCTACCAGATTGAGCCTTCTGGACGATGCTTAACTCTTATTGTACGACGAGCATGCGAGTTAAAAGACGAAATTGGTTTCTGCCATCATCGAGAATTTCTACGTTTTGTTAGTGAGATTCGTCACGCCTGGTTCAATATTGATGCATTAAACTAGCTATTCTTATCTAGCACCAAATACGACTTGGGTCTAAATCATTCCCAGTGGTGTATCGTAATCTGGCGCGGGGAACGCGTGGTCAATCGCCACAACTTCATCTGAAGTAAGTTTCCAACCTACACCGCCACTGTTCTCTTTGACTCGCTCCGGATGGGTTGTCTTCGAGATCGTGAACACGCAGTGATGGCGCGTCAGAAAATTAAGTGCCACCTGACGAGGAGTACGGTCATGTCGTTTGGCAATTTCCGCGAGCACCCGACCACCAACACTCCGTGGAGGAGGAAAATTTCCATGCCCAAATGGTGCATATCCCACCACAGCGATTTCCTTCTCGGTGCAATAAGGAAGCAGGCGTCGCTCGATTCCGCGATCTTGTAGATGATACAATACCTGATTGCATGCCATTCGCTCATTTTTGAGTGCCGCCTCAGCTTCCCATAGTTCTTCTAAATCAAAATTGCTGACACCTATGAACCTGACTAGACCTTCTGCCACGAGCTTTTCCATAGCACGCATGGTCTCAATAATAGGGTGGCTGCTCGGCCAGTGAAGCAAGTACATATCAAGCCAGTCTGTCTTGAGCCGTCTTAAGCTCCGTTCGCAAGCTTTCAGGGTACCTTCATAGGAAGCGTTGGAAGGTAGAACCTTACTAACTAGGAACACATCCTCTCGTCGCCCAGTGATGGCTTCGGCCACCAATTCCTCTACATGACCTTCACCATACATTTCTGCCGTGTCAATGTGAGTCATCCTTAAGTCCAAGCCCAGCCTGAGGGCTTCCACTGCTAGTGCCTCGGTATCGCGATCTCCTTCGATCATCCACGTGCCTTGCCCGATCACGGGGACGTCGACACCAGTCCCGCCGAATTTCCGCATGAGCATAATTATTGTGCATCTCCTCTAGAGGTAAAGTGAATTTCCGGCATGACGTAGCTCACTGTTTCGTTATGTCCTCCTAAACTTACCGTTTTCTGAAAAGGAAAAACAAACTTCTAATAAATTAACATAAACTCCTGCCCTGTGATGTCTTACCGATATCATGTTTCGCTTAGAAGAATAAAAATGAACCGAGCTCAGGTTAAATCATGAATTGTTTCTTATCCTTCTTCAGCAAGTTTATCAACTGGTTCTCCCGTCGGCAGTGGAGTATTCTTATCCACTTTGTACTTGAACAACTCGTCCCAATCCATTCCCAGAATTACATTTCTACCTACAAAAGTTATTTTGGATTTGGGCACATCAAATCTATAATCATGCT
>JBBRRH010000036.1:0-36128 GCA_038201105.1 Nitrososphaera sp.
AAATCTATTGGGGTTTTCTTCGTTGAGCCTACGATGGTTGAGAATAAGGCAAAAGTTCCTAGTCCAAATGAGGTATTGGACCGAGTATTTGAGATCTTCAGTTACAATATCGTACATTCGGACAAAAAGATACTTGTTACTGCTGGATCGACCTTGGAGAGAATTGATCCTGTCAGAGTTTTAACTAATTTGAGCTCGGGAAAAATGGGAATAAGCATTGCTGAAATAGCAGCGAAACAGGGTATGGAAGTGACACTTATTTATGGCCATGGTGAAGTCTCACCTCCTTTGTTACCAAATATAAATACCATCAGAATTGAATCAGCTGCTGAAATGTATGAGAAAATAAAATTTGAAATATTGAAAAATGACCCGCACATAATGTTTCATTGTGCGGCAGTATCTGATTTCACGTTAAGTCATCCAGCAGGTCAAAAGATTAATAGCCGTAAACGCAGTTTGAATCTTAAAATGACACCTACCAAAAAGATTATCGATGAGGTCAAAAAATGGAAGAGAGAACTAATTCTTGTTGCCTTTAAGGCAGAATTTCAAGTGTCAGTAGAATCACTTGTTGAGCAAGCGTATAAGAAATTAAAAAAATGTAACGCTGATTTTATTGTTGCGAATGACCTCGATCGAACCGGTTGTGGGTTTGGATCTGATACTAACGAAGTTTATATCATTGACAAAAAGAAAAAGATTCTTCACTTGCCGATTCAGAGAAAAGAACGCATTGCTGCTAAATTAGTTGAATTAGTTATCGATGAGCACAGGAAGCATCTTGATAATCAGCCGGACTAGTACACTGCATAAAATTAGTAATCATCGCTAAATTGAACTGAAAGCCAGTAAATAGCGTCCAATACACAATTAGATTTTAAATTGGACGAAAAAAACAGTTAGCCAATATTTCAGTCGTAGCCTTTGCATTCACATATCAGGAACTGATCGGCGTCTTCCGATTCCATATCCTTTAGGCTTACGAACATACGTTTGAGTAGTGAAGAAACTATATTAGATGCTGGAAGTAGAGACGATATCATTAAACACTTAGACGGTAGGGGAGGATGTTCTTGAAGTACATGATCAGTTGGTTCGAACGCCCGCAAGGTTCGCCTATAGAGTACGAGAATGCCCAGAAGCGAATACTTGATGTGTTCACTAAATGGAAGGCGCCCGCAAATTTCAAAATCGAGTTGTTCGTAGTGCGAGTGGGCGAATGGGGCGGGCATATGTTGGTGGACTGTGACGATCCAGCGACCGTTCACAAGGCATGCTCGACCTTCCCTGCATTCGAATTCCAGGTGCGATCGGTGATTCCCGTCGAGGAAGCTGTCCGGGTCGAGCTCGAAGCCATTGCCTGGCGCGATGGACTGAAAAACAACTGACATCCGAGAGTGAGAACCGTTTTTCCACAACTTGGGATGTCACCCAATTTTTAATTTTGTCCAACCGCAATAATTACACGTCAATTCGTTAGGGTTAAGTGTAGGATATAAAATTCCACCGTGACACCTTTTGCACCATTCCTGTTTTACTTCCATAAACCAACCGAGGTTTTGGAACATATAGCATTCAGATCGTGCTAGCAAGAGGGAGGGATACGAATAAAGGTGACTCTAATGGGCCGTAGTTACTCGACCCACTAGAGCGGTACGACTCTACGACAAAAGACAGTACCAAACTATGATCGCACTGCATAATATTTAGACAGAGATTTGAATCGAGTATGATTAATCATAAGATGATCCTACGAAGCTATCTCTTGGTGTTGATTTTCTTTTTATGAATTCGGGACTTTCCGAGAATTCATAAACACGGAGATAGTTCCTGTGAGTATTAAAAAACAATAATAGTAAGAATACTACGGCCGACTCAACAATCAATTGGAGAGCCAATTTCAGTAAGAACTATGTCTTACCTTCGATAGAAACTTTATCTTCTTAGAAGGGGAATATACAAGCACGCCCAAGTTTCCCCTAAGAGATAGAAATCTAATCAAGAATATAGTCGCCACATTAACGATTAAGCGAATAGCAGATGCAATGTAAAAGTCTTTAATATTTTGGTGTCCAGTACGTATGTCATGTATGACATGATAAACAGTAAATGGGACCTTCCTACTTCAATTCAGATCCCTTGGTCTAGAAACCCCCAAATTAAATGAATTAAATGATTCTTACGAAGTCGAAAATCTAGTGGACAATCTTAAGCAGATGCTCTACCAGGACTATAAATCCATGCATGTCTTCACAGATTGACACTACGCAATTGACACCATCCACAAACTTTTTCTTATATCTAGAGACGGATTAATGAAGACCGTTAATGTGCGGCAATCTCTTCTTTACTTTCTTTTTCCGATTTGACATCCGAGGTCGCCGTTGGTTGAACCAACTTGCAAGCGCAGCATCTTGTAGTCTTGTCCATCTCCAAATGCCAGCAATGATTATGTAGTCTTTCCGCTTGTGGCATCTAGAATCTAGTATTTAGAAAGTCATGTATCAACTTTGCTTTGTTTATTTCAGTTGCAAAAAAAGACGCTGCAATTGATTCCCTCTTCTTGTTGACATTACAACATCGCATTAGGACATCGATTAGTTCTTGATTAAATTTGTCCAATTCTTATACAAGGATTATTAACATCACAGTACTTAAATATTAAAAATCTGTATATAACCTTGAACGATCGTCCTACCAAAATCCAATTGTCTGTACTGGCTGCAAAAGATATCATCAGATGCATTCCAATAAACCAGTCAGTTAGTTTTATCATAATATGAGTTAACTATAGCGGCTATGTCTAACCAACTACGATTAATTCCTTTGTGAATTTGGTCAAAACGTCATTATTATGGGAATTGTTTCCTTTAATCGCTACAGTATCTTCTATTCTGACTCCGAATTTGGATTTAATATATATCCCAGGTTCAATAGTAATTACCATATTTTCCCGCAATGGTTCGTTATCATTAGGACGGATCCACGGTTTCTCATGTACTTGAAGTCCCACGCCATGACCAGTAGAATGTATAAAATTTTTGCCATACCCACACTCCTGGATAAGGTTTCTGCATACGAGATCAATTTCATGACCTATAACATTAGATTTAGCCGCAAAAAGTCCAGCTTCCTGTGACTTCTTAACGATATCATACACTCTTATCTTTTCCTCCGATAGCCCACCTAAAGCGAATGTCCGCGTTGCATCAGAAACGTAGCCTCTGTAACTAATAGTTAGATCGACCACAACCAGGTCACCTTCACAAAATGACCGCTCGGATACTTCCGCATGGGGAAGAGCACCATTAGGTCCTGAAGCTATGATAAAGGGATTTAAAGTGAACGGATAACATGGGAAGGTGCCTCCCCTGTTAGTTGCTTCGCAAATAAGTTTTGCTTGCAGTTCTTTTTCTGATAAATTAACCTTTATTTCTTCAACACATACCTGGTAGAGTCTATCGATAATTTCGGATGACTCTTTTATCATCCCTATCTCCTTTTCATCTTTTACGCTCCTAACATCCATGAAGGGTTGGGAATCGCAGATGAAGTTTTTCTCGCTTACTTTTTTATGAATTGAATCGATTGCTTTAAAGTCGTTGCAATCTGAACAGAATTTGGAATAGGACAAATAAGGGTACAAGGATTTTGTAGAATCTTCACCTCGCTCAGTCGAGAATATTTCACAGTCAAATGATTCTGTTTCTGCTCGTGAAACTTCCAGTTGAGGGACAAAGAGTTTCACGCCGTCGCGAGTACAAATTGCTATGGATTCACCCCAAAATCCCGTTAAGTAAAAGATGTTTTCCGGTGTAAACATAACGGCACCCTCAAAACCACCGTCCGAAAGATAGGAAAGAACCCTTTCTCGACGACACTTGAACACGATTTTAATAGAATGGTTCGCTTTTATCTCTTTTTCCAAATTAGTTTTAAATATCGGCTCTCATTCCCATGTTCTGATTAAAATTGGATTATCTTGTCATGCTTCCAGGTCCGACCAATGTACCAAATCGTGTAACAAATGCAATGTCAAGCCCTATGATCAATCACCGAAGTGACGATTTTAGGACACTCTATAAAGACATAATAGCCAAAACTAAGGTAGTCTTTGAGACTGAAAATGATATTGTACTTCTCACGACATCTGGCACTGGCGCAGTGGAGGCCTCTGTTGTTAATCTTATAAAGAAAGATGATGCAGTAATAGTTCCTGTCAATGGTGAATTTGGAACTAGGCTTGCGGATCTAGTGGATAACGTTGGCGGGAGAGCAATTAGGATTAATGCGCCTTTTGGGGAGAATCCTTCGCTTCAAAAGATCAAAGAAGCTTTTGAAATCAATCACAACGTTAAAGCCCTCTACGCAATTTACAATGAAACTTCTACAGGAACTACTCTCAGGTACATGTCAG
Organism: Nitrososphaera sp.; assembly: GCA_038201105.1. Classification (GTDB taxonomy): domain Archaea; phylum Thermoproteota; class Nitrososphaeria; order Nitrososphaerales; family Nitrososphaeraceae; genus TA-21. Next base: position 4,421 of record JBBRRH010000036.1, read on the forward strand.
AATTAGGAAAGATTTGTGAAGACAATGACACATTCTTCGTTGCAGATGCAGTATCAATTCTTGGTGGTGACGAGCTACCAGTAGACAAGTGGAAAGTAGACATATGTGTTACTGCTTCGCAAAAAGCTTTAGCAGCGCCACCAGGGTTGGCTCCAATGTCGATTAGTAAGGAAGCAAAAAAGTACATGATAGAAAATCCCCCTGCAACTCAGTACCTAAACTTAAAGCGATACTTCAAGTATTTTGAGGAAAACTTTGAAACACCTTTTACTCCTGCAATAAGTCTATTCTACGCCTTTAGGGAGGCATTGGAAATCATCACTGAAGAAGGAATGAATAACAGAATCCAACGTCACAGGCTATGTGCAAAAGCAATCTACGCAGGATTGAAAGAACTTGGACTAGCGCCATTTGCTCAAGAAGATGCCAGAAGTAATGTGGTTATAGCCATAAACTATCTACAGGGCATGGATGACAAGAAGTTTAGGCAGATTCTTTCATCACAATTTAGGGTCTTATTGGCGGGTGGATTTGGAGAATTAAAAGGCAAAGTATTCAGAATAGGATGTATGGGGGAAGTTACTAGTTACCATGTTATGAGAACTCTTTCCGCAATTTCATCAACTATGGAAATGCTCAAGGTTCCAGCCCAAGGTGAAGGCCTATCTGTCGCTCATGGGATTCTGGGGGCTAACTAATTAACTTGTGCGTTATTGTTTGTTCATTAAGCTTAATATTATGGTGACCCGACAGCAAATTCCGTGGCATTAGAGAAAGGATCACTAATTCTTATTGATTATACAGCTAAAACAAAGGATACGAATGAAGTCTTTGAAACTACAGTAGAAGATGAGGCAAAAAATCTCCAATCATATGATCCGACGGTGAAGTACGAACCCCGACTGGTTTCGGTTGGTGATGGTTGGGTCATCAAAGGCCTAGACGAAGCACTGTCTAACTCAAATGCTGGTGATAAGATCGATGTCGAAATCTCACCGGATAAAGGATTTGGAATTAGAGATCCCAGCAAAATCAGAATGATTGCTCAGCGAAAATTGGGTGAAAAAGCAGATGAACTTAGACCTGGCGATATTGTGGATATTGACGATCGAAAGGGGATAATTAGATTCGTAGGTTCAGGTCGTGTACAAATTGACTTCAATCACAGACTCGCTGGTAGGACTTTAAATTATAGTGTAAATATCCTGAAAATGCTTACACTCGATGAAGAGAAAATAAAATCACTCATTAGAAGGAGATTGCCCATTGATAGTGAAAAGCTAAAGGCCGAAGTTAACGATCAAAGCCTCTCTATTACCATACCTGAAGACTCGACGTTGATCGAAGGTATTCAGATCATAAAAAAGGCAATAGCAAACGATCTCTTCAAATACCTACCCACTTTTCAGAACATTAAATTCGTTGAAGAATATGTCAGAGCTGAGAAAGAGACTGTAGAAGAAAAGAAAGACACACCCAAGGCTGAGAAAGAGACTGTAGAAGAAAAGAAAGACACACCCAAGGCTGAGAAAGAGACTGTAGAAGAAAAGAAAGTATCTCAGAAAAAGGTTTAAAATGTTATTTTAGCAAATTAGATCCCAGTAGATCCGAGGAGATGCCGGCAGACAGATATCTGCTCAAAATTTCATCATATACCTAAATCACATTTACAGATTTGGCTAAGTTCCTCGCCGAGTCATTATCCATTTTTACCTTCGTAAGAATTGTATATCGATCTGGTCTCAAAGATTGTGCTATACGCAGTGCATCTATTAACTGCTCTTCATTTACTTTGATTTCCTTTGCTGTTGTAGGAGCCGAGACATTCTCTAATGTCCTTATGATCATCTCGGAGTCCATACCGTGTAATTTCGACATCATAATCGTACCGATACCAACCCTCTCACCGTGAAGACCACAAGCATCCTTTGTCACATACTCAAGTGCGTGACTGAACAAATGCTCTGATCCTGAACAAGGTCTGCTGCTTCCCGCAATGCACGATGCGACTCCAGCACTGATAAGAGCTTCGACTATTGTTCTTATCTCGTATTCTTTTATCAAGGATAATTTAGGCATCTCCGTAATTATTTTTGCACTCAACTGTGCAAGATTGGCCGCATATGTCCCAAAATACTCATTCTTGTCGTCTCTGGCCAATTCCCAATCTTTGATAGCAGTAATTTTTCCGATAAGATCACCACAACCAGACGCATTTAATCTATGAGGAGCTTTGGATATCAGGTCTGTATCAGCGAGTACACCAATTGGTGCATGCGCCTTTAAGGAATACGGCTTTTCGCGACCTCTTATTGACACGAAAGGACTTGAGATCCCGTCATGGGAGGCTGATGTAGGCACACTCACAAAGGGAATTCGGAGGTCACTTGAAATCATCTTTGCGATGTCGACGGATCTTCCACCCCCAATGCCTATTAGGAAATCCGGATGACTAGCTTCGATTTTATTCTGTAATTTCCTTAGAGCGCCGATTGATGCAGATGGTGCAATATGCCATGAATCAGTTATAGAACAACCATTCAAGACTTTACTACATAGGTCACCTACCCTTGATTTGACAATATTACCTGAAATGAGGCTAACTTTTTTCACGTTTTCGTTAAGATTTGCGAGGAATGATCCTAGCTCTGAAATTACTCCCTCGCCAATTAGTATGTTCCGTGGTAATTCCATGGAATGGGTTGGTTTGGTCATTGAACATATGGCCTACGCACAGGCTTTATTTAATTTCTGACATTTTGTTTCAGCGATCTGATAATCACCTGCGGCTGAATTACACGAAGTAAATTCGACCTCTAGGCAATAATTGAGAACGAAAGGTTATTTAGGTTCAACCATGAACCAGATCTGATATCTTCTACACAAGATTTCAAATAAGTGAAATATAGAAAATGTTTGACAGAGTTTCAGAAGGCAATTCTACGAACCAGAATATAGTGGCTACAATCCTACGACACCTCCCATCTGAATCCGGGGTTACAAAGATTGAGTATGAAGGCCCCTATATAGGATTGTATACGAAAAACCCCAGGTATCTTTTGGAACACCAAGAGCTAGTCTCCCAGTTGGTCAACTCTATTAAAAAGAGAATAGTAATTCGAACTGATAATTCCATTAGGTCATCAGAAAGAGTTACCAGACAGATTCTAAATTCAAAATGTACATCTAAATCAGATGTTTCAGAACTTTTTTTTGACCCAGCATTAGGCGAAGCTACAGTCTTTGTGAATGACCAGAATGCACTGAGTACGCTATCACAGATTAACATTGACTTGGCTGAAATGACTGGCTGGAGAATGATATTCAGAAGAAAACCCAGAAACTTCAAAATTTACAAAGAGATTAATGATATACTGAACAAGAGGTCAGATGAACGTATCCTTTTTTATAAACAAATTGGGGAAAAGATATTCAGGTCTAAACTCGGAGGAGTTACCGAAGCTAATATCGTTTGTCTTGGCGGATTTAATGAGATTGGAAGGTCCGCAATACTTTTGATTACTCATGAAAGTAAAGTTCTCCTAGATTTTGGTATTAAAGCTTACGAAAATGAAAATCTAAATTCCATACCACGAATAGATATTACTGGTCTTGGGATGAATGATATTGATGCCATTGTAATATCCCATGGACATCTTGGACATTCCGGCGCCTTGCCACTCTTGTTCAAATATGGATATGAAGGTCCGGTATATTGCACTGAACCTACGTTACCATTGATGATTGCTCTGCAACGCAAATTTATTCTTACGCACAAGAACAATTCGATTTATTCAAGAAATGACATTGACGATGTTATTCTTCATTCGATGCCGATTAACCCAGGATTTGTTACAGATATTTCACCTGATATTCGTTTGATGCTTTCAAACTCGGGTCACATACTGGGTTCAACATCAGCACATTTGCATATTGGAAATGGCGATCACAATTTAGTATACACTAGTGATTTTAAGTTTGGAATGATGGTTGCATTAGATAATGCGATATGGAATTTTCCAAGAGTTGAAACTCTGATTCTCGATAGTACACACGGGAGCCGTGAGGATATTTTTCCGTCAAGGGAAGATGCAGAAATAAATCTAACCAATAGCATAAATTCCACCCTGGCCATCGGTGGAAGAATACTCATTCCTGTTCCTGAATTGGGATTATCACAAGAACTTTGTATTACGCTAGGAATGTTACGTAATGCAGGTAAGGTTAATCCTGATAATATATTTGTTGAAGAAAGTATAATGGATAATCTCGACTTTTACGAAATTTATACAGAATATCTATCCAAGAATTTGAAGCAAAGGATTTCAAATGGGGAGAAAGATCCCCTATTCACTGAATCTTTAGTTCCCTTTGACGGAAAGCTGGAATGGAGCAAATCTATCGCATTGGCACCCTCACCAACATTAATTGATGGAAAATCAATTGCATTGCTGAGTCAAATTTGCGATGATCCGTCAAGTAAACTTATTATAATTTCTAATCCGGTCCCATTTACTCCTAGCGCTAAAATGATGGAAGGTGAGCGTGAAGTGTGCATAGGCAAAAAAGTGTTGGAGATCAAGTGTGCTGTGGACACCATTCCTGGGTTCAGTAGTCATAGTGACTACAATCAAACATTGGCCTATGTTAGTAGGCTTAAACCTAAGTTAAGAAAGATAATCACTAACCACGGAAGCGGAAATAGATGCCATGTCCTAGCGACTAGTATAAATAAAATTTTCAAGATACAGACACAACATCCGTCAATCCATGAATCAATCAGGCTATTATGATGAGTTGGGTTTAAACATGAAAAATATCCTAAGTTCTGCATCGTTATTTCAAGTCGTATGCTCCCTTCCAGATTTTTACGCTTGGGGGCGTAATAACAACCCTTTCCTCGCCCAGTCTCGCAATATCACCCCCGGATGATTTTACATAGCTGTACAAATCCTCTATCACCTTCCTTAGATCATCTATATCCTTGTGAGCAAGCGGAGTCACTCTGATAATAAGGATAGTGTGTTTCCGGGCATCTTCTTTTATGCCACTAAGATCGCTCATATCCCGAAGCGTTATCGCTTTAAGATAAATCGGTTCTTTTTGCATTTAGAGAAGATCATTCCTTAGTTACGACAAAAAGAGTGAGCAATAATTGCCAAATAGTTATTCCGGTCAAATCTTTTTAACCTGTGGGTTCAATTTCTATATGAGGTAGAATTTCCTTGTGGTTTCGTAACGAGAATCAATCCATTTATAAATCTGAAGAGTAAATTAGAAATTGGTTTAGGGAGATTGAATTTTGATCTTTTAGTAACTGCAGCGATCGGGATGTTCATATTAGGTCTTGCAGCCGTAATGTACTATGAGAGTCTAAGTCCTAAATCCCGTTCTATTGAAGAGACAAAATCCGAAACTGCCAGAGAAAACGATTAGATGAATTCAGACGCCTTAACATTAGAGTCATTCAAGAGTAATGGTTTTGATACCTTAACGGAAATTCAAAAGAAAGCATTTCCTGTAGTAAATAGGAGAGGAAATTGCCTTCTGGTGGCTCCCACTGGTTCTGGTAAGACTGAAGCAGCTGTCATTCCGGTTTTCTCATTAATGTCCCAGGCTGATTCTTCAACAGGATCGATAAGGGCAATTTACGTGACACCGCTTCGTGCATTGAACAACGATGTGTTCCGCAGGATAATCAATTATGCAAAAAAAATGAAGCTAGACGTACAGATAAGACATGGGGATACAACTACCAGTGCTAGACGAAAATTAGTTACAAATCCACCAGACATTCTCATAACCACGCCAGAGTCTTTGGGGGTCATTTTAACTAACAAGAATTTATTACATTCATTGAAGGAACTGGAATGGATAGTAATTGACGAGGTCCACGAACTAATTTCAAATGAACGTGGAGCTCACCTGGCTTTGAGTCTTGAACGTCTTCAAGCCAACAGCAATAGAAAAGTGATCAGAATAGGGCTTTCAGCTACCATTTCAAACTTGGAAGATGCCGCGAGATTCATCGGTGGTGTTGGAAGGAAATGTGCGATTCTAGTTGATAAGACAATCCGTGACTATGATGTTGATGTAAAGTATGTAGGAGGATCAGTCAGCAACATTGCGCGTTACATACTCAAATATATCAAGTCTCACAAAATTTCAGGGTCCGTTCTATTATTTACAAACACAAGGGATGAAGCAGAATACATTGGTTCCGTTCTTAGGAATTTAGATGAGATGTCAACTGATGTACATCATGGCTCGCTTTCTCGTGAAATGCGCGAGGATACAGAAATTCGTCTAAGATCTGGCATGTCAGGAATTGTAGTATGCACTTCTTCGCTCGAGTTGGGTTTGGACATAGGTTCGATTGAGTTAGTCATACATGATGGTTCTCCGAAACAAGTTTCAAAGCTCATTCAGAGGATAGGTCGCAGCAGACACAATAGCATATCCTCAGCCAAAGGGCTAATAGTTTCAAATAACTACGATGATGTGGTCGAATCTTTAGCTATAATGCGAAGGATGAAACGTAAATCCTTGGAATCTCAAATCCCACATGAAGCTCCGCTTGATGTGTTAGCACACCACCTAGTTAGTTTAACTATAAACAACCCAGGCTCAAAATCACTAGTAGAAGCGTTCAACCTCTTTACTAAGGCGTATCCATTCAGGGATGTTTCTTTTACTGATTTCCAAAATGTAGCCAAGTTACTGAATACGTGCAGGATTATTCGATATCACGATGAGGACCATACTTTTAAGTCAGGCATGAAATCATACACTTACTATTTTGAAAATTTGTCAACGATTCCACATATCTTGAAGTTTGAAGTAGTGGATATGACAAAAAAAAGGAGAATTGGGACTTTAGATCAGCAATTTATAGGAGAATTTGGAGAAAAAGGAAATGTCTTTGTGCTTAAAGGTTCACAATGGCGTATCATCAATGTAAACGAAAACAAAATGCAAGTTCACGTGGAACAAATTCATGGATCCCCTATAAATATTCCTCACTGGGTAGGCGAGATGATACCTGTAGACTTTGAAACCGCAAGGGAAGTTGGGGAAGTACGTAAGCAGATTTTAAATGATACAAAAACGGCCATCATGCCCGACTATAGTAACATATTAAAAAGTCTCGCTATCGTTCCTGATGCAAAGAACATAGTTATAGAAAGTGTTGCCAACAAAAATACTGTTGTTGTGCACTGTACTTTTGGAAGTAAAGTTAATAATACACTTGCATCTCTTTTATCAACAATAATTTCTTCACGGACTGGATACTTTGTTGAAACAAAGTCTGATCCCTACAGAATAATGCTCAGTTCTAGCGCTAGATTTGGCAAGAATCACATAGAGAATATTTTTAGAGAGGACTACGATATAGGTGCAGTCCTGATCGCTTCTTTGACAGGAACCTACAATCTAAATTGGCGCGTGTGGAATGTTGCAAAGAAATTCGGGATTGTCGACAAGGCAGCTACCTATGATAAGCGAATTGCACGTATAATTTATGATAGGTATTCAAAGACACCACTAAGCAAAGAATCGCTTCGCGAGTTAATTCACGACAAATATGATATTTCTCTTACCAATTCAGTAATGAGAGATGTCCGTAACGATCATATCAAAATTCATTGGTATGATCTAAACGAATTCAGTCCATTGGCTGCCCCAATAACCGACCACAATTCGAAATTCACCTCGTCACCACTTAATATTGAACGCGGCATCATCGAACTCGTCAAGGAGAGGCTTGAGAACACTAAACACAGACTAATATGCATCAGATGTGGGAAGTGGGAACGTTTAATTGAGACTAAGCAGGTTGCAGGGATTTTATCCTGCAAGTTATGTGGATCAAGATTAATAACTGCAACTTTCTCATCAGATTATGAATTGCCTAAAATAATCTTGAATAAATTGAGGGGGGCAAGCATAACCTCAGAAGAAAATCACAAATTCGAGCGCGCATGGAAAGTAGCATCTCTTATAAACAATTTTGGTGAAAAAGCACTTTTGGTATTATCCGGGTATGGTGTCGGGGTCGATACAGCGGCTCGAATACTACGCAATTATGTAGACGATGAGAATGTCTTCAAGAGCATATACAATGCCGAGAGACAGTATGTAACTACCAGAGCCTTTTGGAAGGACTAATCTGTATCATGACATAGTAACTACCAATGAATCCTTTCTCAATGTTAACTCGTGTTTTCCATCCCTTCCGGCGTTGAGAATTGCTCCAATAACTCGGATCCTATCTCCCACTTTAATCTTATCAAGTTCACCACTGTTTTCCCGCCATCCAACTAATTTTATTTCTCCCGTATCGTCTCCAATTAGTGTATCAGTTACGCTGACCAGGCCACCTGTTCTGGTATTGACCTGTACAGAATTTGGTTGTTGTAATACTATGGCTTCAACGATGTAAATGTCTCCCACCTTATCCATATTCCTAATTTTTGAAATTGTGTCTTCCAACTTAGGAATTGAATTGTTTTCCACGCGTTTGACGTATGAATCCTCTTGAGAAAATATTAAAGAATTTCCAAATACTCTGCTCGGAAATCCTTCAATGACAGAATTCGTAGTTATTCCCGGGGGCATCAATTTGTCGTCCACCACTATAGTCAATATGTTTTTATCATTATCTATACCAAACAAATTGATCCTGCCGAAATTATCCGCATTTCCATTTGAAATTATCCTCACCGTTATTACATCATAATTGGCCTGCTTATCTATTGCCTCAATTACGGTACCTTCATCTCCATGGATCTCCAAATCTCCGTTGCCGTATTGTAAATTTGCTTGTTTTATCCTTGCGCCTATAATTCTAACACGTGAATTTACATTTAAGATCCGTGGGATATTATTTTCATTCACATTCCATATGGCAACCCTCAGATTCCTAGTTGAATCACCATTTGACAAAATAGTCTGCAAAGATTTTTTTACCTCCCCGCGGGGATCTGAGAATTCGATTATTCTTGGAGCTGACTTGATTACCCCATCAATTACAACGTGTTCTTCTTCGGTAGTAACCTTATCAACATCTAGTTTGATGGATTCTAAATCTGGTATAGATTCGCGATTTTCACTTTCTAACTCGATAATGCTACTTTCACCAAGATTGACCACAGGTTTCCCATCTAATCCACTTTTGATATAGCCATTTGTGATTTTGACAATGTCTCCTGGCTTAAGCCTGAGTTCATCTGGTCCATGTGCCAGTTTATTCCAAAGCTTTACACGAATACTACCATCCCGATCAAATACGGTCAATGTTCTATTTTCAATTTGGTCTTCAGAATCCTTCCTTGTATATTTTCTGATAGGATAGATGGAGAGAATCCTTACTGATAGGTTGATATCTCTAGCTCCTACATAAAGATCCTTTATTCCAACTTGTGACTGGGGTGTATTCTCAAATGATATACCTAGATCCGCAGCAACCAGAAAAAGGGCACCCTGATCAGTAAGGTACCCGGCACCGATTCTTCGTTTCTTCTCTTCAATGAGTTCCTTTAACTGTTCCAGAGTTGTCTCTGGTTTTTTCTCTAGCACAAATTCTATCATTTTTTTAAAGTCTAAGGGCATGTCTCGTAGCCTCAAAAACGTTATCATCCTTCTTGCCTATATGTTTTAACAAATTTGCTACCAGGATTGAATATGAACTTGATTGAGGGATTCTATTTTGGCAGTAGCCAAATTGGATGTAATAGCAGATAATTAAGATAATAATAAAATTAGATGCATTTCGATGTAAAGTACGCTTCAGTATTAATTTTATTTATTTCAGAATATTTGTACATTGAATGCCCGATGGAAATGAAATTGTTTGAGAACGCCACATGGTCGTAATATATTCGACCTGAACACTTGGCGATGAAATACATAATTCCGTTGTCGTCTCATCCTTATCACCTTAAGTTATCGTCTGAAAGATGAGTACAATATTAAGGACGAAATGCTACTTGGCGATTTGAGAATTGAATGCCCCATCAAGGATTTGCCCCCGAATCTTGAGCCTATAGTAGCATCATAGGAAATATTTCAAAGAAATTCGACATCCCACATGTTCAACATGATCCTAATAGGTTCGTAGTTGTAGTTTACATTCACGTACCTGACAATGATCCAATTAGATGAAATATTGGCTTGTGATAACTGCGATGCAAAATGTTGTTCCACATCATTCCACCTAGGAGATATATTTCTAGGGCAGATCATAGATATCTTGTAATTTGCCTACACGATCATGTTGGCAAGGAAGACAGTATAGGGAATGCGAACAACCGTTTGATTTAGATTTACATCGTTATCTCACGCAATTGTCCAGTACTAATTTCAATAATTGGTTCACTTGTAATCTGAAAATTATTTGGAATATTTGATCAAAATGCTCCGTGTACGTTCGATCCCAAGATCAAAAATATAGTTTCCAAGTTTAGGTCCGCTTTCACTATTAATTAGCATTTTGTACATTAATTTAAATAACTTTCGTGGTTGAATATTATTCCTTCTTGCTACGTTGTAGATAGTGTTCTGTAACTCAATTTGTGATTCCTCTGTTTGAGTAGTTCCCGATAATGACTCTAATTCTTTGAGCAATTCGCCTATCGCAACTATTTCATCTTGAGCAAGTTCAATATTGAAAGTCTCATCTGATATCAAATAGTCATCGGCCCAATTGCACGCTAATTGGATTTTTTGCATTATTTCTGAAGATTCGCTTGATACCAATCCGTATTTTACAAGTCGGTCATATACTTTGTGTACTCTATCTTGACCAGAAAAGAGTGACGCTTGCTGAGCTATTATTCTGTATGGAACATGGATTTGTGGGGAAATTGGTGGAGTAAGATTATTTACGTATTCGTAAATGCCTTTGACCTTTACTAATTTTTCGTCATTATCTAATTTTCTTTTGCCAAAGAATACGTCTTCGTAAATATCGTATTCATCAACCAGGTTTGGTATATCTTCAGCACTAATGTGTCTAGTACCACTGATTCTCTTGAAAAGGAGTAATAGTAAAGATTCTCTTGTGCCATATTGCAACCATTTTTGGGGCGTAAATACATTTCCTGCAGATTTACTTATTTTTTTACCACCCTTGTCGAGGAACATTTCATATTTTGCATGAAACGGGTGCGGATAGTCCAAAATTGTGTTAGAGACCCAGTCATTAACCCGAACCGAATCCATAATATCCTTTCCATAGGCCTCAAATCTTATATCAAGTGCACTCCATCTCGCTGCGAATTCGACTTTCCAGGCTAACTTGCCTTTTCCAAGAACAGCTGAAACTTCCCCACGATGACCACAGCCATTTATTTCCGTATTACCGAGCTTCGTTCCGGCGCAGGAGTACACCACCTTTCTTTCTTCTTCGATATATTCTTCTGCTTTCGCTACGTAGAGTCTACCACATGATTCACAAACAGGGAAGAATGGTAGACTGTCCTTATACTTCTCTTGTCCGACCAGCTCGGCGATCTTTGATCCGAGTAACAAATTTTTTGACAAGATTTTGTGAATAGGGTCGGCAAGCATTCCAGTCTGATATAGGCGTGATGCTGATTTAAATTCATATTCTATATTTAATTTACTCAGTGCATCTAACAAAAGTCCACCCATATGAGAACCATAAGAGTCATGACAATCACCAAATGGATCTGGTATAGTAGAAACAGGTTTTGCTAAATATTTGTTCAACCATTCTGGAAGACCTGTCGGAACTTTCCTAAGGCCGTCCATATCATCCGAATATGCAATAAGCTTTGATTTGTACCCCATATTTCTTAAGGACATTGCGACGCCATACGCACGTACTGCATCCCCAAGACTGCCTATGTGTGGAATCCCGGAAGCTCCTATCCCACTTTCGACTCTAATTTGGTCTAATGGCCTTCCTAGACTAAGCTCTCTTTCAATAAGAGCTGATGCGACTTTGTCCAACCAAGTACCTTTACCTATTACTTCATTTTTCATTTCGTTCACAAGGTCTTTGACATATACGGACCATCTAGATGGTAGTTGAATTTTCTATAATAGTCCCTAGTTCCCACTGAACTTAAGATCGATATCTTGTCTAATCCAAACTCACATTTGACAATATCTTCTGCTACTTTAAGTAATCTTGATCCATGTCCTCTATGCTGAAATGACGTTGAATCGCACTTTTTCCCAATATCTATCAACTGACCAAAAACATGCAATTCACGTACAACTGCACTAGCTTTTCCAGAGGACGTTCTTAATTCTTCCCGATGGGGATTGTTAAGTTTTCTTAGTCTCAAAAATCCAAATAGACTTGACGTAGCCTCATCCTCTAAACTTAGAAACGATTCAATACCATTACAAGAAACGTAGTCGGTCCTTTTAAGGACTGGATTCACATTCGACTGTTTCAATCTGCGCAGTCCTGCTTCCCTACATCTAATACAGTTGCATTTGATTCCCATTTCTTTAAGTCTCATTTGTAATATTTGTCGTATATTGCCAGACTTAGGTCCACTAACGATATCATCAGGGTCTATTTCTCTCTGTATTCTCATTATTCTGACCCAGCTAGGAGTAATTCTCTTTATCTCGACCAATAAATTCACGAATTCTTCGTCTGAAAATGAAGAGTACGATCCTTTTTGATATAATCCATACAAACCGGTGTTCTTCAAAACGAGAGTTGGGTATATCTTTAACATATCGGGCATTAACCTTGGATCTTTAAACAACGTCCTAAAGTCTTGTAGGTCCTTATCAACCGTGGATCCTGGCAAACCAGGCATCATGTGAGCCACTATCTTGTAACCCGACTCTTTAGCTACTTGAAACGCTTCAAAAACATCGGCTAGTGTATGTCCTCTATTCACCATCTTATACATTGCATTGTCTAAAGTCTGTACTCCGATCTCTATTCTTGTTATACCTAAGTCGAGCATTATATCAATATGACGACTTTTACAATAGTCTGGTTTAGTCTCTACGGTGAAACCCACGCACCTACTTTTGCTAGTTTCATTCAGGGCTTTTGCCTCTGTCAGTGTATCTGAAAGTGCGCGATCTCCGTTCAAAGCATCATAGCAATGCTTAACAAAATGACGTTGATATTCAAGAGGCATAAAGGGGAAAGTTCCTCCAACAATAACTAGCTCAACTTTTGAGATGTCATGACCCATCATAAGATAACGGTCTAATTTTGATATTATTTGTGAACGTGCATCATAATCAACTTCTTGTGCCATTTTTGTTACTGGTTCTTTTCCTGTATAACTCAATGGGGTATTGAATTCTACTCCACCTGGACAGTAAATGCATTTGCCATGTGGACAGTCAAATGGCTTCGCCATGATTGCTACAACTATGACCCCGGAAGCCGATTTAGTTGGTTTCCTGATTAACATCTTACGATTTTTATCATTGGATGGCAGATGACTCATTATGTCTGTGTATTTTGGAATAGTGCTCAACTGGTACCTGCCTGAAATTTCCTTAATCAGTTCGGATATTTCCCTACTAGAAATATGTGATTTCTGCTGTATGATCACTGCAAGTTCGGCACAGGCTTCTCTGTATTTCGAGTTAAGGGACCCATGGATTACCAATCCTCTTGTCTTGGTCATATCACGCTGAATTGTGGTTTTATTTAATGCAATATATATGGTCGGAAAGTGTCTATTTATTATTGTGTTGGAAGAAGTTTAATTTTATAACGTTACCGGACATATGTCGTCATGGGATAGACCGACCGACGACAGCCAGCAATTGAATAAACACCCTTTCTATAAGGATTTTAATATTTAAGTTCTTGTCCACCTAGTCCAATCCAACTAGGTATGTTGTACTCTTTTGTACAAAAAGCACAGAGCATTAACCTTGGTTCCTGTCTATCGTAGTCACTGTCGAATGAATCATTTATTTCATTCATTGAATCAATCCTGGATTCAAAATCATTCGGTAGTCCAGTGATTAGATCATCACATAAATCACATGTGTAAGTTTTGATAGATATGTCTCTCCTGCCCAGGTCCAGAGATCGGAGCGTCGAAAGATAATCATAAAACTGGCGTTCTTTCATATACTTTCTTTATACATTCGCTGCAATAACGCTCCATTTGTGTAGCACCGTCTAGATGATAGATTACTTCCATTGAAGGAATACCACGACATATGCAGCATGAAGAACCTTCCGATAACTTCCTTATCATCCTGGCCTTTGTCTCTTCTTTGATGTTATGAGAAGATACTATCATTTCAAGAACTTCCAGTTTATCCTTAGGTATATGGAGTTCTTTTACCGTTGCGTTGTCACTTATCATTAGCACTATGAAGTAAAGTTAGCCCTATCCTATGATTTAAGTACTTCCGACTCTTATTCTTAGTAGATATAGATGTACAGATCGGATGAACAACTCTTTGAGATTATAGGAAGAATGCGTCAACAGAATAGAGGTAGTAGATCGGCAGCAGTAGTAACACCGTGTCAAATGATGGTTGCAAATAATCCAAATAGAAATAAGAGTAAGGCTGCTTCTGTTGTTGTGTCTGGATTAGGTATCAACAAAGTGAAAATGATAAGTGACTTCATAAGTTCTAATGGAATGCTTTGAAGTACAAGAAACAAAAAAAGAAGTTACCTTACATTCACGGGTTTAGTTAGTTAGCCTTCTCCCTTATCTGCAAATCTGGATAAGTCGCTTACCCAACAGCGTTGACAGACCCTCTCCTCTGTCTCAACCTTTTCCCCATATTCGTCTAGTATGTTAAAGAATAGACAACTTTCCAGTTTACCACCTCTATCTAACTTTGGCGGTGAAGTAAAAGGTGTACCGCATACAAAGCAGTTATAGAAACAAGAATCTAGGAGCCAATAGGTGCGGCTGTCTATCTTGTTCATCTTTGTACAAAAGTTAACTAACTAACGAATGCACACTTTGTACAAAAAACAAAAGAAGAAACTTCCGCACATACACGGACTTGGTTAAACTTAACTAAACTAGATTAGTTTAACTATTCATTCAGTCTTCTTTCTAATAGGTTTACCATATTTAGGACAGTTACCATCATGCGTATTTGCGGACATTTTGTCTCCCCACAGGGTACCCAGATTAATTTTCCGGCAAACGTGCCACCGCAACAACAAGCAGCAATGCAATAAATGCCGCCATACATACAGCAACAGTTTGCATAGCAACAGACCTTACAAGCGCAAGGACAACAGGTCCCCCAGCAATATAAACAACAATGGTCAGGACAAGGACAGCAAGCAGGACGGCAACAATGGCCAGGTGTGCAACAGCGAGTGCCTTCTCAACAACAACAACAAACCGCAAAGGTAGTCATTTGTCTTGCAACAGGGCAATATGTAGATACCAGTTATGCAATATTTGCCAGAGACATTTTTTGTCTGTGAGAGTTTATCCCACATTTTGTCCGCAATATCGCTAGTGATATCATCTTTTGCGACAAAGGTTTCTAACTTTCTTTTTCTACGAACCTAGAGAGGTCTGATTTCCAACAGTCATTGCAAACCCTTTCCTCATCCTCAACGTTATCACCGTATTCGTCAATTATGTTAAAGAATAGTGCCCTTCCTTCGAGTTTACCCTTGTCTAGTTTGGGCGGTGAAGTAAATGGACTCCCGCAGACAAAGCAGTTATAGAAACAAGAATCCAGGAGCCAGTCTGTACGGCTGCTTATCTTATTCATTTTTTACTTTGCAGTTTATTTGTAAAGTCCCATTCTCTTAAGTTCCTCATCTGGATACCTAATCCGTTGTGCAGGTCCACCCTCTTGTGTTGCTATCTCTACGAACCTTTTCCATTCTGGTACTATGAACTGTTCATAAGTGAAATCTGCAAATCTAAAGGATTCAAGTCCCAGAATATGGTCAAACTTACCATACCAGATTATACTTTCCTTATCTGTGACATTTTGGCTATCAGGTCCAAATGGATGTTCATTCTTGTTCTTGTTCTTGTTCTGGCGAGGTTGTTATCTCCTGCTTAGGTTCTGGTTCTGAAAGCAAGATTTCGGTGTTTTCCTTCGTGGAAGTCTTGCTTTGGTCATGCTTATTGTCCACTGTCCAGGGTTCTGATTCAAATCCAACGATTGGTTCTTCCTTTTCCTCTTCCTTTGCTTGCTCTTCTGTATGTTCTTCTACTCCCCCTATCTGTACAGCCCAAGGCACTTTCTTTTCATTTTCAGTATTGTCCACTGTATTGACAATGTTAGAAGCAGGTAATTGTTTCCATAGGCTTAAGATGTCCATCTCTATGCTATGAAGTTCAGATATTGCTCGTATCTTTACCTCATCTTTTTTAGTACTGGAGATAATTTCATGTAGCGTCTTTTGATATGATAGCAGAGAGTCTATTCTCTGTTTGTACTGTGCTAAATATTTGTAAGCAGAGTTTCTAAGTTCAATATACCATTTCTCAGCCTCTTTATCTATCTGATTCCTCATTTTAGAGACTGTACTTCTGTCCAAATCAATTTGCTTTTCGTCATGTAGCCATTGTACTATTTCCTGGTCTGTTAGTCTCTGGAATGATAAATTATGTATTATACCTCTAACATACTCTCTTTCTGATTTTGTGAATGTATGACGCTCCACAGTCACGTTTTTGTGATTAGTCATTTACTTATCGTAAATCCCTTTACCTTCGCGTATGTTCCGCTTCATCTTTCTTATCCGCTTCATTATTGACATTTGCAAGTATAACTTTCACTCCTTATGTTACGGTTCCAGGGTACTAATCCTTTTTGATTTGCCGCTTTATTCGATATAACCCAGAATGTGATAGTGTCCTGTTTGTCTGTCTGAATACTTCGTTTATAATTTCCGGTTCCGGTAGATAGCAATTATCGTTTTAACTAGACTTCTCTCTGCAGTAGTGAACTTGGACACGCTTGTATATACATGTCCTATTGCAATAAAACTTGTGCTTGCTACAAAGTCTTCCCTCCCTTGTTTATTAGGCAGGAAGATGTGAAAAAGTCACTTATTTTACACAACAACACAACAGCAACAAGGAAATCGAATTAATCTTCGAATTGCATTTTCCCTGCATGCCAAACAATAAAGTAAAGAAGGTAGAGACAAAGTTAAGCGTTGAAGAGTTAGACGCCCGGCTGAAGAGGGTTGAATCTATGGTTATAGGCCCAAACAAATGACAGTTGTGATACGCATTTGATCATTTTTCTTTTTTTTATTCATTTAGATAACTTCGTAACAACCACCTATTGAGAACTTGCGGTTATTTTGTAATTGTCTATTTGTGAGAGGGGGATACTTGCAGAAGTGACTATGACTTCGAAAGGAGCCTTGTCATGTGGCCTTATGTCGGTTGGTTCGGCGAATGAAAAATCAGTAGCGACTACTTTACTGCCTATGTCATAGAATGTTCCCACTACCTTGACAAACTTTGCAATGTCAGGAGTGTTGTTCTCTACTTCACCTACAACATGAAGATAACCTATGCTGTCAATAAAGGAATTCATGCTAAGAATTTTCAGGGTTTGGCTATTAGTATTCTCGGTAGGTACTAATTGATCATTGTTTTGTGTGGTTTCTAAAGACGATGACTGTTCTAAAGGTGAGGCTACAACAGTTACAAGCGGCGCATCATAGAGTGATGATGAACCATTCATCTTGATCATGGTACTGCTGGGAGACCTCCAGCCCGCGTTTAATGTCTGCGTTCCTCTCATAGCGTTTGACACCATAGAAGGATCAATAGTATTATTCATCAGTGCGGTGGCAGTGATATTAATTGGCGGGGGAATCGTGGTTCCAAGATACCTTAGATTTACCGATATTTCATTATCACTGGAAATGCGTACCCAAGTAAACCAGACTCCTGGTACTGTACTCATACCGTGAATTCCTGGAACAAGAGATTCAGCCGCTCGAGCGACCGAAAAACAACCTGGTATCAAAATACTGGCCAACAATACAGACGTCAAACAAATTATAGATTTTGAAACAGTAATTGCATTATGCGTTATCATCCAATTCACTTAATCTCTAACTTAAAAGCGGCGGTTAATAAGAAATTAAAGATGCCGGAGAAGAAGAGGAGCGGGCTAAAACCTCTTAATTTTTTTCTGTAAAGGCGTCTCCACATTTGTAATTTTCTCTGAACCATTGCATGATCTCCCTGTATTTGTCCAATTCCATAATTTTCAACGACCTTAATTTTTCTTCTTTAGGAAGACTTGGAGATATCCACATGTATTACATACATACGCATGGTACCCGCTGTGATAATCTTTCACGATACTAGGAAGTCCGAAGCCACCTGGTAGGAAGCCGCATTCCTCATACAAAAATTTTCCAGGGCAGTTACTCATCATTCATTTTTCTTCTTGTTATAGTTTATTTGTGAATCCGTTCCATATGCTCCGCTATGTCCGAAGGGTTTGGGTCAGTGTGGTCGCATTTAGTGCACTTGTAATACCGAGATTCTAGAAGGGGCCTATTCCTATCTGGTACATCTGGCATATCTGCATCCGTTTCATTTTCCAGGAATTTGATTTTGTTGTCAGATACGATTTTCTCCGAAATTATTTCCGAGAAAATGCAATATAACTGAATAGCTGGAGCATTCATCTGGTTACGGTGGATAAAAGTCCAATTGTCAGAAAAAGAAAATGAAATAATGACGTTGAGGGAGCGGGATACGGTTAATTCAGATGCAATAGCAGACTTATCGGATAAATTATTAAAATTAGTACATGAAGTAGAAGTACTCAAGGTGAATAGGTCATAGCCACTTCTTACTTTGTATTAGGGCCTTGACCATAACAGTCAACAACTTTAGAATCTTCCTTAGAGTAGCATTCTTCTGAAAGGGGTATTAACCGTGATTACTACGCATATTGATAATACTATATAGGGTTTTTCGAGTGCTTTTCAAGCTACACTTAAATTGGTAAAAAACCCAAGGCTATATCACTTTAAAATGACATTATTGTTAACTAGTTGAGAATTATCATTAAAGGGCGTCAGTTTGAAGGCTTTGAAGAATTTTTATCATTTTTAGATGGCTTTCGTTTTTGAACATACAGTCTATAGTTTAATCCATTATATATAAAAATAATTCCGTGTCCCAAGGAGACGGCAGCATCCAACGATGGTCCCCGAGCTTAAACATGCAGCAATTGACAAACGCACTGGATGCAAACTTTATCTCTATAGGGTCGGAATATGCAGCCAGCCCTGATGATAGACCCCCTTGCAGCCAACCTAGTCTTATAACTGAACAACATGATCATCTACGGTGCTTTTTAGATTGTTAAACCGCTAGGACTTGAAAAAGGAGCCAAACAATTTCAGATTTAGCCTGAGTTCATCGCGGGGAGTGGGATTCGAACCCTTGGGTTATACCTGGGGAGTCCATATTATTTGTTAGATGTTTCATGATGGATCCGGTTTAGACCTATTAAAAGACACGTATGCAAAGAATCTATGATGTAGATGCGGCTTCGGTGGTATGCGTTTTGGGCTCACTCTTTGCATTTATATTCTCTACGCCGGTTAGATGCAATAATACGAAACCGAGGCTACCCATATCGGCATCAGTAGAGTCACAACTACACATGGCAAGACACCTATTTGTTTGGTAGGGATAAAGCCTGCAAAGTCATTCCAGCCGTTGATTGCGCCCGTATGAGTGATTGTCTCTGATCCAAAATTAGTAATTATACGCCATCCTAATCCTCGATATTCACTATAATTCATAGGATTTGCAATCATGGATGAATGTCGTATCAAATGTCCTAACTGCATAGAATCATCTAGTTTGGTATGAATCAATCCCAAATTTGCAGATACGTATTTTAGCATATCAGGACCTCATACTGGAATTCTTAAAATTAAAAAGGATGTTGTTCTTTGCGTTCAATTTAATCATTAATAGTTCTAATTACCATTGTTATGAAGTTCTCGTAAAATTATTTAATAAGGAATCATTTTCCAATTAGACTCAACCAACAATCTTTGTCTTTTCACAAAAATGAGGTTAACTTAGACATCAATTATGATTGTCTAAAGTAATCGATCAGATATCTTTTATTAGCGCTAACATAGTTTCATTGACTTTGCCAGTACAACCGCTTTTTCGAGGTCATCCTTCAGTAGTTCTTCGTTCTTGAATTTATTGTTGAAGTATATTAGATCTATTAACTTTCCCTTGTCCATGTTCACGACCGTTGTACCATTCTCACCTACAGCGGTACCAGTATTTGTAAGGACTACAAGCTTGTCTACTAAACTAAGTGATTTTGCGGCACTTGAAATTTGGGCCAACGCTTTTGAATGGTCTTTGTTCACAACGACAGCAACCGCAATTTTAGTACCATAATTATCATTATAAACTACATCTATACTGTTACCAATGATATTATCAATATTTACTCCACTAACACTTCCTGTTTGTGTTGTATAGGCGAGTAAGTTTTTTATGGCGTCCCTCACATTAGATTCTAATGCATCACTGCTCATGGAATTTTTTCTAATCCTTATGAATTCGGACAAAGGTACGTCCATCAAACTACCTCGAATCTTCAGGCCAGGGTAGTTTCTCTTAATAGTATCGTCTATAGATTGTTCATCAATAGTGAATGAATTTGTCCTAGCTGCGTTTTCTGTCGCATGGTATAGTATATTTAAAATAGATCTTACGTTTCTAAATTCTGGAAATTCGTCATAAATCACTCTAATTCTTGATGCGAGCTCATTTTCATGCTCCGGGGTGAAATTATTAATCTTGTCGTAATGCCTGATGTACTCAAATATGATATCAAGCAACTCGGTTACTGTGTTTGATCCCGCAAGATCAATCTTATAGTTCGCTTTTTCCATTCTATCAAATACTGAAGCATTTTCTTTCTTTATCTCGTTATATGATGCAGGTGTCATTATAAGCATTAACAGGGAAGACGGAATGTGAGCATTTATCAATGCCTTAATGATTTCAAGTGTTTCTTTGTTTGAATCAAACTCGTCGAATTGGAAAATTGTAAGTTTATTTAACAGTCTAAAATTCAGATTTGCAATCGCCGATATACTGTTTATCACGCCTTCCAATGTACGAACGTTAGCTGAATCTCTTCTGAATTTGTCTCCCACAATTCCTTTAATAAGATCAATTTGTATTTCTGAAAATTCATCACGCAGAACCTCATCTACATAATCGTAATTCATTGTTTCTTTGCCTTGTAATACCAATCTTGCTTTATCAGAGAAACTTTTACCCGCAATCCTATCTGAAAGTCCGTATTTAAAGATCTTTCGTGCTGGACCGACATTTTTTTCAGCTTTGAATGATAAGATACTGATTATTGCCTCGCGCATGGTGATTACATCTTCGTTACTAAATCCACTCAGTATGCTTTCATATGTGTTGTAAATATCCCTTGGCGAAACTCTAGAGAGATCCACATATGATGTGACAGTATTTGTGGATAGCTCTGGAAGACCACGAATATGCAATGCAAGATGAGTTTTGCCAGAACCCACATCCTGAATCATCGTTATTAATCTAAAATCCTTGTCTGTAGGGTTACTGCCAAGCTTACTATATAGATCTTCTATGCATGACAAGATTGCAGTTCTTGCTTGTTTATGGGTATTTCCCCCTAGAATCTGACTGTCTACTAGTGCTGGCGTCGGACTGCTAGGATAAGGATTAATATTCAAAAAATAAGGGTACATGAAATTAAATCCCCCTCACAAATCCATGGAGGAGTCCTCTTACCATGATTCCCTCTGTCCCACCTGTAGAGAGTTCGTATTCGTCGTGATAAGTATTAGTCAATTGTTCGACTAGATCATAGAATTTATGGGATGATAGATTGTTTTTTGCACATATCTCATTTCTAACTTCTGAGAGTTCAGTCCACCCTAAAGAACCCCTTGATTTACCAAGGGTCGTGTCAAATTCACTCTTAAAATTATCTAGATGTATGGTAGAGCTGTTAATTACATGAGGTTCATTTCCCACGGTTTTTGCGACTTCAATTAAGTTCGTGCTTACAATATTCTCCAAAGTCATTATTCGTGCCTGGGTATTACTGTCAAGAGAGCTAATTGCTTCAAAGATCAGTCTGAACTTGGGATCTGTATTTCTAAGGAATTCTATATAAGCATGATTTCCCCAAAGGCATTGGGACGTGCCTTTTTTTTCAAGGAATACTTGCCCCGTTTTCACCAGATCGTCTAATATGCCGTCAAGATTTATATCGGTAGTTGCGAATTCTTTCTTTAACTCTGACTTTTTTATTCCCGAGAATCCTGCAGACAGGATCCTTTCAAGGACCTTTCCCTCGGCGGACATGAGTTTGAGAATAAATTTTTTTATTTAAATCATTGTGTGACAGATTTGTAAACAGCGAGTCAAGAACCTTTGATCAAATATAAGACTTTTTAAATCCCTATCCCAGAGTAGAATAGGGATGATGATTACCAGATCTGAATCGTGATGATAGCACTAGGGTAACTGACCATGTCATTCTAAAAAAAGTGTCTTAATTTGAATTCAAATTACGGAGTTGCGATTTTTTGCCGAAAAGAATTAGATTGAGGTTGGTACCTTTTAGATCATGCAAAAAAGGAACTTTAGCAATTTAAAGGAATTTATAAACAATTTACACAAGGGCGAAGTATCAGTTGTAGATTTTGAGAATAGGCCTCTTGCATGTATCCGGATTGACAATCAAAGATATGTCGAAATAATGGGCAAGATCTCGGGCAAAAAACTTGCAGTAGATGTGGTGTTAGATATTTTCCATGACGAAACTAATGTATTCGTCGACGTAGATATGACTTATTTGGATTACGATATCGAAGAAAACTATCTAATTCATGCAAATGACAAAAAAGATTTTTTTAGGGCATTGGCTACGACAGGATTGATAGCAATAATGCCTATTGATTCTTCATCAAATAATAATATCTTCTTGATCCAGATTCCAAGGATAGACGCTGCCAAGACGGCATGGGATCAAATTGTAAGTATTACCTCGAAATCGCTATAGACTGAAGAATGCGACGGCCGGGATTTGAACCCGGGTTACCAGATTGGCAATCTGATGTCCTAGACCAAACTGGACGACCGTCGCTCCATATCCTTCACAATTATTATGATATTTTAAGTGTTACGTACATACCAAAGTAAGTTATAACTTGAGGAAAGTACACTAATTAATACCAAGGAGTATGTAACACATATCTAAAATCAACGAGTATCTATTTGCGCTCACGTAAAGTAGGTGTTCTATAATGACAATTCTAAATCTACTGCGATGACTCCAATACCGCGATAGACGATATTACAAATTACGCAGCGTACATAACCAATCAAACGACATAGAATTAGAAACGAATGTAGCTCCTTTACTCTATTATTTTCAATTGGATCTAGCAGATATTTATTATATTCAGAGGAAATGACATCATATCCGGCCTGTCTCGCCTAATGCAAACTTCGCGTTTTACAGTTTGAAAAACTTCGAAATTTATATTTTTAAAAATATCAATGCCTTCATATGCGCCTTCAAAATGCAATCACGGTTACCATTTGAGTAATCAATCTGGTTCGCGCCAGCGAACTGACATGTATTTTTTTACGTGCCCAAATCACATCTCCCGCCTCGAATATTCAAACTTAGGCTACGATATTTGAGCGTCAAAAACTTAACCGTCGATGTTAATACTTTAAACGTCTCTTAAAGTTATTTACCACTATTTGGTAACTTGATCTATTGTATTAAGATTATGGAGGTATAGCCTCTCCTTTCCGACACATATTCATCCGTTAACTCTTCGACTATAATGGTTATTGAAACTATATCGCCTTTAGCAAACTTCGAAGCGTCAAACGTTACATAATCATCGAGTATGTCCGAGCTCTTCAAACTTTCTTGGCTGACGTTAAGACGTATCTCCGTGTTTGATGAAATCTGAAAAAGGCTTTCTTTGTCGAACATCCCTATCCTAACTGTTTTACCCTCGTCAGGTATTGCAGTTATTTTTAATCGAACTAATTCGGTTACATGTACAACATATCTTTTTAAACCATTTGCAGATACTTCAAAAGAAAATGGATAACCCGCTGTGTTTTCAGCCATTTTAGTCACTCCATCATTCATTATTATGTCTACTTTTTTTATTGTGTTACCATATCTTAAGATCCAGCTGTTTGTCGTTTCTACAATTGAATCTATAGAGCCTTTTCTGAGAGTTGTTTCCTCACCAGTCAGATCGTATCTCTCCACCCAGTTTTTGTAGTCCGTACTAATATCAATTATGAAGTTAGTACACGCATTTTGGTAGTCTTCAATGCTAGTTGCTCGCTCGGAGGCCGTATCACTGGCAAACATTATTTTATTGATATATGTATTGCATTAATAAATACTTGAACTAGTTTTTCAAGCGCAAATTCTAATCGATACCAGATCTCCGCCATTAAATTAGTTTATAGAAAAAGACAATACTGCTCTATGCCATATAATTAAATACAATACATGAGATAAAATGCACGGCCGCACCAATGAAAACATTTTCTACTATTCATTCAGACCTTCTGTACAACTTGAGATACCACAGGCCCAAACTAGAAAAAGATCTTGCCAAGAATCCCAATGTTGCATATCAACAAATAAATCAAATATCTAACTTCGTAGGATCAAGATTTCAAATATCATTGCAATTGCATTTTCCTAATTCGTCAAAAATTCGCGATGTCAATTCTTATGGGACTGAAAACATTGGTATAGTCGTAGATAAATTTAGAAAGACCTTCCCTATCTCTAGAGAGATAATTAAACAAAAAGCTAAAGAAACTCTGGGCATGATCAAGGCTCTAGACGCATATATGTATGAAGGAAAGGAAGGCTTAAAAATCATCATGGACTCAGGGAGAATAGAAATACTGCCAGGCTCTGTACACTTGTGGTGTAATATAAATGAAAACGTTAAGATATTTATGGATTGGTTAATGGATGAAATTTATTTTAGGGTAGAATAATCCACCTTAATTGAGATATTAGGTGCATTATGTAGATGGAGTGTCCCTCGACTCACCTGGCTTATCCTGAAACCGAAATCGAGGCCCAGTAAATACGGAAACCCTATTAGAACGAAAATCTAAGGGTAGCTATGTCACAGAATAGACATGAAAGATTGTCAGAGGACAAGATCCAAGAGGAGATCAATAAATTGGACCGATGGGCACTCAAAGAAGGTAAGCTTTCAAAAGCTTTCGACTTCCCGAATTTTGTGCAGGCGTTTGGTTTCATGACGCAAATTGCACTTGAAGCAGAGAAAATGAATCATCATCCCGAATGGCGTAATGTATACAATCATGTTGAAATTAATTTAGCAACTCACGATGCGAAGGGCATAACAGAATATGACTTCAAGCTCGCAAGAACTATTGAAAGGATTTATCATCCAAGTGAAAAGTAGCCAATTTGAATAGAAACCTCCAATGGGACAAATTAACCCATAAGCAAATTTTATACTTCTATTTTCATTAAAAAATGATGAGGTTTCATAATATCTCATTTATTATTAAGTGGCCTCATTCCCTTTGTTCTCTTTCCAACGGGATTTCAAAAAAGTGAAATCTTCTACATATTGCATGTAGCACCTTATGTTACCATTGAATAGAGGGATGGCATTAGTAGTAAAACTTAGAAATAGCATCAATTCTATTTAGTTCTATTCTCTTTCCTTTGTGCAACGCTTGTAATCTTCCCTCCTTGTCCTTTTCTCGCTTGTAATTTTCTCATTGACATCGCTCGTCGTACCCTTGTACTCTCCATGTCTGACACATCTCCTAAATTCCTTCAGTTTTTACCGGATCTTTGATTTCGTCCTATCATTATAGCCGGGGTATACCAATAACTAGATATAGCAACTTTATATTAAGCTCAAATGGGGATAGATTGGATCTTACCTCCTCATAAAAGGTAACGTTCCTTCTTGTTAAATGAATTTGCAGCCAGAGTTCGTGTAATTTGTGGATTCACATATTGGAGTTTTGTCTACATGTGCGTACTCATTTTTAAAACTACCTTCCAATTCTCGTTCAGTGGCATTCTATTAGAAGATCCCTCTGAAGTTCAAGTGGTACTCTTTTTTTGCAAGGTTTTCCAATCGCCACTATTGGCCTATTTAGGTTTGCCCACTCGATTTAGTTCAATTTTACCGGGATCATGACCCTTGAACAAAAATTGGCTGACAACGATGCGAATTCAATGGTTGAGTAAGCTAAAACAACAGTCGTTATTCGCTAATTCTTCATAGCCCAATTCTTCAGGACCCATGTTTCTACCAGTAAGAATTTAGCTCTCCCATGAGGTTGGTGACTGCCTGGCAAACACCTGATGAGTGTAAGATAGATAAGATATTCAGGATCTATGTTACTACCAGCAAGCAAATAATGAGAATGAAGCCGAAGTCCAGGGAGCATCAAAGGATCTCTCAAGATGTAGAATCACCGGCTTGTTCTAACCAGTTACCTAGCTTGAATAATAATATTTTCTGTTTTCGCCCTAGTTTTTTTGAGTTAAAATCTTTTTTTGCTGTCATATCGAAACCATTTATATGCAAGAATAGAGTGACTCAGAGTAACCCCGAGTGACGCATATAAGTATGAAATCGAAGTATTCCTGCCCTTCGTGCCACCAACAATTTTCGAAGATGGAATAGTCAAATACACATTAAGGCTGTACATTCGCGAGAACCACAAGCACTTTTGGATGCAGTCTTTTACGACTATTTACCCACTAGCAGTTTGAATCCAAATCCATCAATTTCCGAGATGACATCAGCAATTGCGAGCGGAAAACCTGATGTTATCTTGGATGAGATCGTGAAGCAAAGCAAATTTCAAGCCGATTTAGTAAAACTAGGCCAGGTAAACACTGGAAAGCAGAAGACTTCTCGTGTGCTTAATGACGCACGAGCTTCTCTTCAACAAATTTATTCAAATTTTTTCATGATATCCAAGTTTTTTGTCGCCGGCATATCAGGTTTTGTATGCCCTGACTGCCTTGAATTTGAGGCTATATGCATAAAGGATCTTGGATTTGATAGAACAATGCAACATAGGCACTTTTGTAGGCGTTCTGACGTCGAAATCGAAGACAAGATTCCTGATTACAGATCAATCTTGCCGGCAATTGAATTAGGAGCTAACGACAGCTTATTTACCATGACAAAGGGTGGCTTTCGGGAAGATCATTTCTTAAGTCATGCGAGATACCTATTTCTGGTCTTGCCTCTGAGATCTATGTCGTAGACGCACACTCTGAAGATTGGTTACGGGCCCATGCAAGAGATAAAAGGAGGGAAATAGATGACGATGACTTAAAGAAATTTTTGGCTCTGGCAAAAGGTACTTATGTGATATTTAATTTTTCTGAGAAAGATCGGTTCTTAATGTTTGTGTCTAGGTAATTGAAGATAATCATCCAAGTTTATCTCGATTTTGTGTTCTACACCGTTTATCTTGGATGATCATATGTGTAATGTAATTGGAGATAGAATTATCATAGTAAGAGGCCTGTCTCTAGAAGCAATGTCCTTGAATGCAACTTGTACTGGACTACAGTGATTTTTCATAAGATCTAACCATAACACGTGTCGTGGATTACTTCCAGTCGCTCATGATTAGGATTAACGGCTGCAATTTGAGGGATAGAATCTAAGACGATACTCAATAAGATAACCAGTGATAAATATAAGCTAGCAAGCTCCCGTCATATTTCCTTGTCCGAAGACTTTTGCTCCCTCCTGAGAGTATGATATCAATGATGGTAAAGTCTTATATAACATTAGAGTAGAGGTTAACATCTACAATGCTGTGTTTGAGAACCTGTTTTAATGATAACTGGCTGCCGTTGTCATGTCTTTCTTGGGATTGGCTAGACTCGACAGCCAGCCATTGAATAACACTCTTTCTATAAGGATTTTAATATTTAAGTCAATCCAATCCAACTAGGTATGTTGTACTCTTTTGTACAAAAAGCACAGAGTAATAATCTTGGTTCCTGTCTATCGTATTCACTTTCATAGGAGTTGTTAATGTCGTTCTTCATATCGATATAACTTTCGATATTATCATTACATGTCAAATGGTCATCGCATTTGTGATGTTGGACCTTAAACTTCCTATCCTGATAAAGGAAGTGTCGCTTCTCCACCCGCTGACCTTTAGGTTCAGACCTCCGTTTAGACCTAGTCTTAACCTTAGGGTCTAAGAGCCTTCTGATAACTTCCTTATCATCCTGGCCTTTGTCTCTTCCTTGATGTTGTTAGAAGATACTATCTTTTGAAGAACTTCCAACTTGTCTTTAGGGATATTGACTTCTTTTACCGTGGCGCTATCTCTTATCCTTAGCACTATGAAGTAAAGTTAGCCCTATGATTTAAGTACTTCCGACTCTTATTCTTGGTAGATACAGATGAACACATGGGATGAACAATTATTTGAAATGATAGGAAGAATGCGTCAACAGAATAGAGGCAGTAAGGCGGCTGCGGTAGTAACACCGTGTCCAATGATGGTTGCAAATAATCCTAATAGAAATAAGAGTAAGGCTGCTTCAGTTGGTGTACAAAGAGTAAATAAGGCTAAAGTAATCTACGACTTTCTAAATAGCAAACAATACTGACTGATGTCAAAGTGCAAAAAGCAGAAGAAAAAACTTCCTTACATACATGGATTTAGTTAATTAGTTAGCCCTTATCTACAAATCTGGATAAATCTGATATCCAGCATTTATGACAAACTCTTTCTTCAGTTTCAACCTTTTCCCCATATTCGTCTAGTATGTTAAAGAATAGACACCTTTCCAGTTTACCATTGTCTAGTTTCGGTGGAGAGGCAAAAGGAGATCCACAAACAAAGCAGTTATAGAAACAAGAATCTAAGAGCCAATCGGTGCGGCTGTCTATCTTGTTCATTGCTTCCCTAACGAATGAACACCGGAGGAAATGTATTTTGTTCTCGTCCTGTTGGACCTCTTTCCTGTAATGCTAGTTCTAAGAATCTCTTCCATTCCGGTACAGTGAATTGTTGGTACGTATAGTCTGCATTCCTGAACGACGGCACACCTGCAATGTTGTCAAACTTACCGTACCGTTTTATCGCGTCTTTATCAGTGGTGTTGATTGAATCAGCGCCGTGGGGATGTTCATTCTCTAGCGCTTCATCAACTGCCTTCTTGGTGAAAGGAATAGTATAGACTACCTTGGGTAGCCCTTTCTCATACCATGATCTTTGTACTCCAGTCTTGGGATCAAAATCACCCAATACTAATCGCTTGGTTTGTTCTTTGTGCATACCAACGATATGTTCAACAGGACCTAAATCATTCCCATTCCATTGTTTGGCCGTCCACTCAGTTTCATAATATAGATAATCTTTGCTTTCGTTTTTTTCTGTGGAGTAGTCTATGGCTCTAATCCTGAACATCTTCGTAATGCGGACCTTGACCTTTCCCTTTCCTGGGTCGACTTGCGCTAAAAGCGATATTCCCACTTGTCAGGTCTATGGTCTACATCAGGTGCTTCAAATCCTTCCTTGACGTATGATTCATACGCTGCTGTTGAATAACTAAATTTTAATTCCTTCTTTGATTTTTCCTCTTCTGCTCCCGGTATAATTGTTGAAACTTCTCCGCTCATTTGTCTTTAGTAACAAGAGGAAACTATTATTATTTTCCTTTAGAAACTAGGTATGATACTTTGCGATATGCTTACTCCGTATCTCTTTAGTCTTAAACCACTTGTTACAATTTGAATTATTATTGTTGAAATTGCACTGTACCCAGGGCTCAACGTCAAAGGGTTTTGGCCAGCGTCCTAGAATATCGATATCAACGACAATATCCTTTGGTTTCTGTTCTTGATCTTGATCTTGTTCTGGCTCTTGGACTATTGATTGCGTTGGCTCTGGTTCCTGCGTTGGTATTGGTATCGTTTCTTGAATCTCTGTAGTAAGCGTTGATGCCATTGTTTCCGGTAGCGGTGGCGCTGGTGTTGGTGGAGGACCTACAGTCCAAGCCTCTGATTCCTTTCTATGATTATTATCATTAGCCCAAAATTTCGGTTCGAATCCATCTTCCTCTTTTTCATCTGCTAAAGGAATACGTACTATAGCCTGGGGGATTTTCCTTTCATCTATCTTGACTGCCCACGTGCTTTTTCGCTCGTTCTCACTGTTGTCTACTGTGCTGACTATGTTAGAAACCGGTAGTTGCTTCCATAGGCTGAAGATGTCCATCTCTATACTGTGCAGTTCAGATATTGCTCGTATCTTTACTTCATTTTTCTTTGTGTTAGAGATGAACTCGTGTAGGGTCTTTTGATATGATAAAAGTGAATCTATTCTTTGTTTATACCGTGCTAGATATCTGTAAGCAGATCTTCTAAGGTCAATATACCATTTCTCAGCCTCTTTATCAATTTGATTCCTCATTTTAGAAACTGTACTTCTGTCTAAATCGATTTGTTTCTCGTCATGCAACCACTGAACTATTTCCTGGTCTGTTAGTCTCTGAAATGAAAGATTATGGATTATACCTTTAACATATTCTCTTTCTGATTTTTGAATGTATGACGCTCCGCAGTCACGTTTTTGTGATTGGTCATTATTTGTCGTAGATTCCTTTACCTTC
Source organism: Nitrososphaera sp. (assembly GCA_038201105.1). Lineage (GTDB taxonomy): Archaea > Thermoproteota > Nitrososphaeria > Nitrososphaerales > Nitrososphaeraceae > TA-21. Next base: position 35,132 of record JBBRRH010000036.1, read on the forward strand.
CCGTATTTTCTGCTTCATCTTTCTTATCCGCCTTATTATTGACATTGCTTTGGTCTGTAATTCGTCCTCAATGTACTAAACTTTTTCTTTTTTAGACTATATATTCTAAAATAGAAGGGTTAATTTATGTTCCTTCGTTCCGGAAAAGGAGGGGATAAACATTCGAGTCCTTGTTGTTGATGATAACGACGACATCAGAGAAGTATTAGGCGTCTATTTCGATGAAAAACGAATAGAACATAAGTTAACCAGTAATGGTTTGGAGGGCTTGGAAGCAATAAAAAACAATCAATACGATTTAATCCTGCTAGACGTAGCGATGCCGGACTTTAGTGGTATGGATGTTATGGAATCTTTGCAGAAAGACGGTCTTCTTATTTCAAGGAAGATTGTCATATTCACTGCTTCGTCAGACCCAAAAGTTATGAAAGACTTGAGAAGCAAGGGCGCAAAGGATATCTTCAAAAAGCCTTGCTCAATGGAACAATTGACGGAATTGATCGAGAAGTATCGTCCGTAGCTGGTATTGAAACAACTGAAGGTCGTTTTCCAAAATTGGACCTGCTACCAGGCATAGAGACATGTCCTCATTGTAACGAAATTCTAATCTATGATATACCAGATTTAACGAGGACCTTTTTAAGGACGCCGGTGCTCAACTCATATCTTATTCGTCATCGGATTCATTGTAATTCGCCTATCATGTGCTACAGCAGTGCTATTTGGACTTGATCCACGCTAACAACCAGGAAATTAGAAGTTACAATGTTCCAATAGGCTCGAATCAATCAGATGCCTAAGTCTTCAAAATCTAGTCTCTTATTCGCATCTGGTTTTATGGGAATATCGGTATTGGCAATGAATCCGTATTCGCCTTTAGCGTCAATCACTGAACAGCGGACCCCGTTCCAGGAGCCGTCGGGTTTGGTAATATCTTCTACATAATAGCGGCCGTATATCCTCTTCATTTCTTATTACAATAGAATTGAGAGCAGAG
>JBBRRH010000037.1:0-35415 GCA_038201105.1 Nitrososphaera sp.
AGTTTATCTGCCGCATGGTTGTCATGCATCCATGGTCTAGTGCTTTTCTTTCCCTTCCTATCTATAACTTCTACTTGCTCATCTTCAAAGCACTTGTCTTCTTTGGGCCAGTGTGGCATAAAGTGTGTAAATGTCATCTATGCCTGATAGTGTGTTAAAGAAACTAAAATAACTTTCTATAAGAAACAATAGTCTACAACCATCTAGTCTCGCTCTTGAATTCTTATCAGACAAAATAGGATAAAATGATTGCAGTTAATTGTAAATCAAAACCATTTCCAAATTTATATCTAGTATACTGGCTCATAGGTACCGTGAAACCTAAGCCCAAACCAAAATCTAAATCAGTGAGCAAGCCAAAGACAAAGAGGGAGAAATCTCTTGATAGTAAATCTAGCCCTACAGATAAGCCCAAAAGATTTACAACAGTCACTGAAACGGAAACATTGAGCAAAGGTGGTACACCTTTCCTGAAGAGGAAGAAAAGGGTTCGGTCAGCAGTCGTTTAGATTCGACTTCATTACATTTCCGATAAAATATGTATACTGATGATCAACCTTACTCTATTAGTCTACATTGGGAATATAGATTTCTTCATAAATTAGTTGCTCGCCTTGTTTTGGTACATAGCGCATGAATGACGGTATCCCATCGTTCTTGTTGTTATAAAGTTCTGACACTGCGGATTCTTCTGTCGTGTAGGTTGCAAGAGGTCCGTTATCATGTTCATTATCTGAATGTGAACTCACCAGGTCTACTTTCCGCTTTGTCTTCCTTCTTTCGGTCAATGAGAATTAGATCGTCTTCCTTTCTTTTTTAGTTTTCACTGACCAGAATGGGTCCCCTTATTACATGTCTTTTGTCTACAAAGATGCACTTGCAATCTTCTTAAATGGGTAAATTTCCTAAAAGTAATACTTATGTTTAGGAAAAAATACCAACTCCATTTCAATATGGCGCCGTATAATTATAGAATTGGAAAGAAAGAGAGGAATTTAACTAGCCTTATATCATTTTTCAATAGACAGTTGCAGAAAGTACAGTATCACTTTCCTTATCCTTGAGCTTGAACATCTGTAATGATAATCTGAAGGCGTCTAACACATTATCGTATGATGTGGATTCTTTGTCGAGTTTACCTAAGTCGTCGCTTATCGCTGTCCTTAATGACGTGGTGAGTTTCTCAAACTTTTGGTTTATGGCTACTATCGGAGTCTCAAATTCAAGTAATTCCTTTGTATGAATGAGCATGTTCTTTCCCTCTGTCTAAAAGGGAACTGGTACAACTTTCATGTGTCTGTTAATGTCTATATGATGCTTCTTACAATATGCCATTTTCTCCTGAACATAGGCCCAGTTATCGCTCTCTTGTGCAACTTCCCTCTTCAGTGAACTTATTAACTCGGGAGAACTCGCGTCTACGAATATGTTCTTTATATTGGTAAATGATCGATACAACTCTGCTACTTTGTTTATCATATCCTCATATCTTGGCCGCTCAAACTCGTCAGCATACAACACTTGAGGAACTCCATCACTGAATTGAATGATAACAATTCCAAATGGAGAAGAACCAAAGCCGGGGTCTATTCCCATCGCTTTCTGTGCAAATTTATTAGTTACCCTGTACTTCTTTCCTAGAGATATAGCCCTATCGATATCAGCAGTATGGAAAGCGTTGCCTATTAGTCCGAGATATTGGAGATCGTATTCTCTCCCAAAACTAGGAGACTTCTTTGCTTTGTCTATCTCTTGTCTTGTATAGATCTTATCAACGCCATAAGTGTAATCCATCTTTAGACGTTTGTAAATGCATGAAGATTCGGGTTCTTGTTCTATCTTTTCGAATAGGCCGTTAGGTGCATTCGGTGTTGATACCATTACAATATAGGGGTCTGATTTGCCGATATAACGCTCAGTCACAAATCTAACTTCTTCCTTTTCACCCTTACGGAAGAAATCACCTTCGTCTACTAGAATGAATTTAGGATTATCTAGTGACCTGAAAGAATCAATGTTAGAAGGCGGATATGCTTCAATCCTACAGCCGTTTAATTCTAAGACGGTCTCTTTATCTTCAAATGTTAATCCTAACTTGGGTTCAAAGATTCCTTTCAATCTTTTTATTAGTTTGATGGCCATATCCTGATTAGGGCCTGTTACTATGCATATTTGCGAATTAACAAAGTGGCCATCTTTGGTGCATAGCCAGGCCATCATTCTTAACATAAACTCAGTAACGCCTGTTGCCTTCTTAACCCAGAGATGCTTATCCTTAAAGTCATGCTTTGACTGAGAGTTTTTGATAGTTAAAAGTGAATCATAAAGAATCTTTTCATAATCAAAGATAGGGAATTCCTTTTTGTCTTTCTGTGGTAGCCCTACAATGTGATTAAAGCAATTCCCATTCGATGTTTGTGCTACTTGTCTATGTTCTCGTTTATCCCATATCCAGAAAGGTTTTTCCAGAAGAACAGAAAGATTAGACGATGAAGTTATTTGCTCTTGTTGCTTCTTTAGTTTCTGGTGTCGCTGATATGGTATTACCTATTATAGAAGGTGCTACGTCGAAGTAATTACTAAGGGTAATGTTTAATCGATGTAATTCTGCTAATGAAGTTTGCTCTAATGAAGTGTTAGGATTGTTGTCAATAATCTCGTGATGCCTCTTCTGTAACCATAGTATTTCTTCTATCCGTTCTTTGAATTCGTGTATGTATTCATACTGTGCTTCACGCATGGACTTATACCAGTGATAGGAATCCTTCTTGATTCGCTGTCTGATATTCCATAATTCCATCCTGCTTACTCTCTTGTTTGTTTGCTTGTAGATTTCATTAATAATATCAGGATCAGGTATTCTCTTTATTGAAAAAGTAGCAACTATGCTTTTGATCAGCGTCCTTTCGTCAGTTGTAAACTTAGGCACGTTTCTGTATTTGCACTTTGTAAAGATAAAGATTGTCTTTAACCTATTCAGATATTAAGGAGCGCTAACTTCTGTCCCTGACTGGGCTGAGGCAATCGGGATGGTTGGCATTAGAAGTGTGAAACCTGAAGTCACAATGACTGCTACAGCGACCATCTTTATGGCAGTTTCTATCACTAGATTCTTTACGAACATTGTTATAGATGTAATGTAGACTCTAATAAGGATAGTGCTCGACTAACTACTAAGCCCTTCCCTTACACAATCCAGCAGAGTTAGGAACCGCATTCTGTGATAATCTATTGGAGAAATGGGATTATGTACCACGAAGAGGCAATGATTACCGGCTCTTTGGATATAGCACACAGAAGTCAAAACTTAATTCGTTTTATAATTTCGTGTTTCGTCTTTTCGCGGCTGATTCGTTTTATATTTCCCAACTCATCCCTTGAGGCGTTAAATCTGAGTGTTTAAGGTCTGCAGGTCATGGATATGCTGGTAAGCCGGAGTGTCTAGTAACACAATGGTATTCATAGTCTTCTTTTGTTTCATATGTTGAAAAGTCACAACGATAGCATTTAGGTGGAAGGCTGACGGTTCTGACGGTTCTGGAGAAGCGTTAGGTTCTTTATCTTTGGTTTTAGATTGAATTGATTCATCCATTACAAACACATACCCATCACTAGTTCTAAATACTGAGAAAGTTTATGTCTCTGTTCTTTTATTAATACTAGTGTTAAGATCAATCACCTCCATTGGTTGATTTTGATATGGGTTCCTGTGGTTGTTGGCGTTGACGCGCCGACATCCTTTATTCAAGCGAAAATCTCCTCGAACAACTGCTTACAGTGACTGCACTCGTCCGTTGTAAAGTGCCTTCTTAGGAGATTTGTAATTCGAATAGCATCTTTGATCGCTTGGTCATTCTCGTATGTCATTTGAACTTCTCCTCTTGACGAAGATTTTTTTCTATTAGTCGCGAGAGATACCTACTTCTGGACGTATCGCCTCGTATCAAATCGAGTTCCTCGAGCAAGGATTTTCGAATTGAAAAACTTGCTACTAATTGAGCCATTATTAGATTTAATGGGATTGTCATGATAACTCAAAGAATATTCTGAGATAGTTCGGTTTGTCTCAATCCTGCAAAGGTCAAAAATTACTGTCATATTTCTCACAATCTAGCTATCGAACAATCATGAGAAAGTCTCTAATTTTTTTTGTAGGACATTGTTTATCCCCCCATTTTGAATTGATTCTTCATACGTAACTCATAAATACGCGGCTCGTAGGCTAGGCTTACAACATAAATGAGATGTCAGTATTGTAAAAATGGTCTGAGTTACTTAGACCATGTAAAAAAACCACGTCCACTACAAAATGCAAGACTTCGATGCGTATATTGTGGTGTTGAGTTCACGGAGAGAAAACGATATCAACAGAAGAACGCTCCTTGATTTGTGCCTTTGTTTTTCACATATCACAGTTGTTTTAGACAGTATGGAAAGATTATCTCCAATGTTAATGTCTGATACTTAAAAAATCAAGTAAATGAAGTTAGGTTAATTACAGAGAACATCAATTCAAAAATAAAAAATGGGCAGCGAGATTCTTACTCACCTAACGTGTTTTGTTCATTATTATTATTTAATATTTTTTCTTCCCTATGCCACTACGTCGTCGCCACCGACGATGAACAAACACTATTGGAAATGGAAAATTCACGATTGTATCAGAATGTAATAAATAGATAAGTTACCGTATGTAAGTAACCCCACGATGATATTCAATGTAGCGTTATTTCATACTTTTCCGGATGATCAATTTTAGATTGTAATGTATTAGCACTAGTTACCACGGCTAGTACCATAGTGCATCGTTGATATGGCATTTCCATATGCTCAGTCAAATTTAATCTGATGAATAAACTTATCTCAATCACAAATTCAGACTTTGAATTTTCTTCATGCCAAGCAGAACCAGTATAGAAACTTTGTTCTTTAGACTGGACATGAGACGCTAAAGTAAATCTTGTTGAGAGCCATTAGATCATTGTTCGCAGTTATATTCCACCATTGCTAGATCTCGTCAATCTTTGATTCTTCTTCCTCGCGTTTTTCTTGTAGCTCCTCGTGTTCTTCATCCTTACCTCCTTCGACTTCGGTTTCGACAATCCTGAATCCCAACTCTTCAGCCTTCTTAGTCAACACCAAAACCTTTTCCATTACGATTGATTCCTGATCGTCGTCAATGTACATTTCAAGTTCGACCTTCATACCATTTACGACAAATAATCAAAATATATACATTCCATTAGTTAACTAGTACCAGGAATTAAAGCAAATGGAAGATTACCTGAACGTATAGTATCCATTGACCCAGATCTAGTATTTCTTTTTTGTATGTATAATAAACTGCTCTGTCGGAATCGAAGAGTTTTTGAAAAATTCAAAGCCTTTATTAATCCGAAGGAGTTTCCCGCATTATGAACAAAGACACACGGCGGAACTTTGGAGTGGGCGTAACCATTTTCGTGGCAATTGTTTGCCTCGTATCGACACTAGTGTTATTATCTCATTTGAATAAAGAAGGAATTGTATTTGCCCAATCAGATTCGAATGCTTCCAAATTTAAGGCGATAAGGGATCAATATTTGCAGTCATGGAAAAATTTCGGTTTTCAATCCATTTTTGACACATATGTAGTTGGAGGTACCAATAGAGGATATGGTGTTTATGAAGAACATGTGTCTAACTTATCAAGTGTTTCTAATGCATCAAGTGTACCAAGTGTACCAAGTGTTTCTAATGCATCAAGTGTACCAAGTGTTTCTAACATGTCGAACGTATCTAGTGCGAATACTTTCGCACCCGGAGAAACGATGTATTTATACGTAGAACCAGTAGGATTTACCCATAGTCCAAGCGCTAATGTAAGCGCAGATACTCGGTACACAATTGATATCTCCGCAGACATCATTATCTCTGCGCGTAATGGAACAGAACTTGCTTCGATAATTGACTTGCCTGTTATTAAGGTAACATCACATCAGAAGAATACTGAACTGTCTTTGCTGTTGACTTTAACTCAGATCAAACCGTTCCCGATAGGAGACTATAATATTAAATATGTAGTCAAAGACAAGCCTTCAGGCAGGACATTTGATATCACTAAAGAAATAACTATAACGAAATAAATTGGCAATGTTGTAAAGCAGATAGCCTATTTCAATGTTAGAGGCTCATAATTGTAGAGGAATATGGTGACAAGTATTTGAAAACATTGTTGTGAGAACTCGAGATAACTCAGATTCGGTAGATATTCCTACGGAACTCGGTACCCATATCATAGTCTTTTTTCGTCTTGATCGTCGAACGTGTTTACATATCTTCACATCTCTCGCCATTGCGACCGGCAGCTCAATAATTTATTTTCAAGAAATTAGATTACTGTAATTGGCTGCAGTCATTGTAGTTTTTATGACTAATTAAATTATTTGGGTTTGACCTGATTCAAAGTGGGACTTGTTGGAAGGAAGTTGTACCCGAGCCAATGCCAACTGGGGGGGTCAATTTGTGGATAAGCAGTCTTAGGTTGCTAGCCTAGTTGTGTAGAGCGTAATACCACACGCTTCACAAACATAAGACAGACTATCGAAATCTGAACTGAGAATCATTAAGTCAAAGCAGTGTGGACATTCTATTTCATTCTTGATCGAGTGGCGGTCCATGCCGTCTGTTGCCTCACGCTCAAATACTGGAGACTCCAAGCCTGCATTTCGCTTGCTCATACTCATATTATGTGCCACATTTTTAATAATGGTTTAATGTCGCCAATGTTGTACTATTTATAAAATATACGACACTGAGAAATGTTGTACTTTTTGCAACGAGTCATAACTTCAAACCATGATCAGTTGTCTAGTTTCTGTCAAGCAATGTCCTTATCATGAACATAATCCAGTCCATGTTTCTAACCTCATCGTAACCGTCAGTTTCTTATTGTGGTTTGAGCACCATCAAATTTGATCGTATAGCGTAAGTATATAGTCAATCAATTCAATCTACATGCTGGCCGAAATATTGTATGTTGGCTTATTAAGAGGACTTATATTCTTCGCTGCACCTTCGCTCGCTAACTGGCTTTGGAGCAGTTAAATTTCGTTCGTTTGTGGAAGAACGAATTCGTACTGAACTGCTAATCTGAATAGAATGAATGAACAAATCGCTGTAAACGCAGTTTGCAAAAGGATTTAAACGAAGCTGGCATCTATTAAACTCCAAGTGCGGAAGTGCTCGATTATTTGTGCCACTCCATGAACAGGATCACTCTGGCCAGTGTCCGTGGTTGGTGAATAATAAGCGCCTCCGCGCTTGAATAATCCGTTCGGACCGAAGAAGCAGGAAGGATCTTGGCTCGACTATTAGTATCGAATGGAAGAATGAAAACCGATTATTAACATAAACAAGAATTTATGTATGATGAGTTTAACTTTCGATGGGTATTTTACGTGGTACTCGATTCTCATTTTATGATAGCTTTTCTTCTTCACATAGATGTAATAGAGACCATTTTATGAAAAAAATATCAATTATGGCATCGTAGAGCGATATTACTAGCCATTTTCTAAGAATCAATAAGTATACCTTACATGGATACTATTGCTATTGGTGGTAAATTTTTCTTGAATTCCGTTTTTGATGTACTGAAAGCACTTTCTGACCCCAAGGTGCTTGCTATTTTTAATATAATAGCCTTGTCAAACGTCGATCGGGGGTTTCTCCTCTCATCTGAACCTCTCCACCAGGGCGTGTCATTATCGTGTTTCTCGTTTATCAAGAACTGGAGTCATATCTCGGAAAAATGGAAAATATTCTGTTACTTCATTTGGTTTGTTAGTTCACCATGCTCAAAATCTCATAGGACTCGCTCTGAATAGTTATTGGAAACTTAGCGCAATCGATTCTCTCGAATCATCGCATAGTATTCCACGACATGAATATAATAAAATAGTGAGTAACCTGTTGAGTGATGATAAGATCAAGGAAATACTTACACGTGAAAGGGAAACAATCAATATTGTCGATCCCAGGAAGTCAATAAACAGTATCCCCTGAACATACAAACTTCGACACGGAGGCCCGGACAAACAATTTGAATCTCAAAGGGGGGAAAAATTTTCAGTGCCTAACGGCTCTAGATGATCTAGATTACATTCCTCTTGACTCTATATCTGATGATATCCTTTACCGTTCGAAAAAAGAATCTCTTGAGCAAGTAGGCAAAGCGTACTCTAAAGCCGTAATTGATCATATTTGCCGTATTAATCGATTGTCTGAAAGGGAAATTCTGACTAACTGTGACTTGTTTGAAGATTCGATGTACCGACTATTCGGACATGGCGCAGTATCTATTATCAATAAGGTCGAAGTACTAGCGTTGCGACACTCACTAATGGAACACAAATCAAATCTCACTATCCCTGAAATAGTGGACCCTGCACTTACAATCAATGATGTATTGAATGAGATCCAGCGGATTGAAGCCTTAGATTTTGTTCACAAAATGGCATCACATAATCATATAGCGTTATTATACTCTCATAAGGATTCTCTCATTAAGATACTATCAGAATATTTCAGTCCCAAAGACGCCCCGAAGGCCCTCCTGTCAGAAAATCCAGATAACTATTCTCATCTGAACCTAACTAGTTCTATTTCCTATAAAGACTTGTTTGGCCCGAACACAGGTCCCTTCAAAGAAGATGCAGTTTTCAAATTGCATGGATCAGTAGCATAAGTACTAGCAGCAAAAGATCCAATATCTGCGCGCGGATTGCAGAAGATGACGCAACATGGTGGATAAGGAACGGTTGTACTCGAGCACTTAATTCTATTGAGCTGTCGCTTTGCAGGGAATTACCGCAAAGTACCTCTATTTTATGTGCATTTGATATTTCTAAACTTACTCCGAAACAATTGAGCACTATGAGGACTATAATTGGATCCCACGATTATGTCATTATCGAAGAACCCTCTTTTACTGTTTACAGATTTGGTAACAACATTCAGAAATGTATAACCATCACGGACCAGAATCAAAAAAGCAATCCTATTTTGATACAAGGTCAGTACGCAATTCTCTAATACCCGTATTGATTGCCTCTGTTCTGCTTGCCTATCTATTGATTATATTATCTCCTGTAGACAAGAAAGCCCTGTTAATTGACATCATAAAGCCAACGTCTGCTGCAATAGCAACGGCTTTTTCACTTGTAGTTGTTTATAGACAAAAGACTGACGGAATAATTGGTAAAGCATTCACTTTACTTGCTGATTGGAGAATTAATCTCGAGTTATAACGATATTGCACTAGGTATTGAAAATTCTTTACCATCGATAGTTGTCTTTTGGACAATAGCATATGGTCCGATATTCTACTTCGTTTTCAAAATGTATTATTTTCTTGGTGCGTCTCACTCGAAAACCCATCAAATATTAATATGCATTGTAGGAGCAGTATTTCTCACATATTTTATCACTCTGACCTCTCAAAATGCTGAATTTTCTACTCAACGTGGTATTGCGTCGTTTTTGATTTCCATAGCGTATCCTGTATTAGACGTGGTGTTGATTGTGCCGTCTGCTTTGATTCTGTTGAACCCCGTAAAAGGCTCGTTGACATCAATTCCTTGGATATTTTTAGCAGTTTTGATATTGGGTGGCGACAACATATTTGCATATACATTTAATGTTCGAGTAATGGAAGATTTGAATTGGATATCGAAATTATTCTTTATAACAAGTTACGTGATAGCAGCTGGCGGGTTGTTTTGGCATAATAAATTTTTTATATGTAATCAGAAAGAAACAAAGTTTTTTTGAAGGATCCGACAGTATAGTTTGCCAATATCCGGCAATTTTCCTTCTAGTTCGTGAAGATCGTTAGTGCACATAAGGGTAGGTACCACAGTTGAATTGATACTGTTAACACAATCAGAGATCTACCTAACGAGGTGAGAGAATTCCGGCAATGCATATTGAACTAATTTTCTGTCCAGATATGTCTTTAAGGAACCTATATTGCTTAACTAGATGATGGCAGACGAAAGACTGACACAATTTTTAAAGGAAGGAAAAGATTGGGAGAGAAAGCCTACAAGTATCCCCGGTGTGTTCTTACTCAAACTACCGACATTCAGGAGCAGACCAGACTGCATAGTCATTGAAGTTAATCCCGTCGATACCTCTGGATCACCAACAAAGAAGAGGGGAATAATTATAAGATCCGGTTCTGAACTCGACCAAATTCGTAATATTCTCACTAATGTCAAATTAGAACAACTGGCAAAGAGCATAGATGAAGTGAATCCTGAAGTGAAGACGGCTGCAAAGAGTTCTTCAGATGTCTTTGAAATTTAATTAGAAAAAGCATCTATTTCAAATCAGGAGTCCTAATTTCTGACGGACATTAAGGGTAGTGGATAGTTCCAATGTATGAATTTGATGTGGCCACTTGAGAGCTTTAAAATTTCATTCCGGGGGGATAAACGGATATATTTTTTGCATAGCCGCCCTGATGGATGTCAAACGTACCTACCTTGTAAAATTTGTTCGACATTATTGTGAAGGTGAAAGTATCTCTAAGTTCAATAGAATCTCTTCTTCAGTTCTTTGAATGGAATTAAATGAAGAGGTAAGATCTCTCAGATTAAATGCTATCTCCAATCATGAGTATAACACCCAATTTACTGCCACGCGTTCTTATTCGAAAAGCAGGTTCGGCAGGGATGCAGAATGGATAATAGCACTTAACATGATGTCACTAGGGTGGAATGTTAAATTGTCAAAGGGCAGCAGAGGACCTGTTGATCTTTTTGCCTCCAAAGTGTCGGAACTTTGGTACATGCAAATAAAGGCGAGTTCTAGAGCACCAAGAATAAAGAGTGGAGAGATCGATAAGTTAATTGATTTTGCTTCAGCAGATGGTGCAAATCCTGTAGTTGCGACATTACAACCATTACTGGACAGTGATAACAATAGAACGCTCTTTGTTTCCAAATTCTTGATACAAGAACAAAATCAGAAACATGAGATTTATGAAGCGGATGCATTCCAAAGGTTCGCTTTATTCTTTTATCAACTTCCAAGCTGGAGTCAGATAGTACCGTAATCGTAATCCCTGGAATTTAAAGTGCTTAAGACCTGTAAACTAATTATGATAACTGGCTGCCGGACATCCTGAGATCGGGATGGACGAGCATACTACGGTAATTCCAATTAAAACGGCCAAGGGACAGCGATAAAGAGACTCGAAAACCATATTCGACTATCTTATACTAATATTCGACTACTTGTGTATTTCTCGTAATAGTAATTATCCTTCAGTTGAAATCGAGTATTAGAGTACGCAATACTGGTACGATTAGAGGAGGCTAAACCCATTTTTTGAAAATAAAGAATAAATAGGAATATATTGCATGGCGGCTCGTGGCCCAAAATATTGAGGTCAAACAAATAATCTCAGTGAATTCAAGCCCAAAGCCAAGAGCAAGAATGGTCGACTATGAAATCCATAATTTTTGCGCCACCTGTAGAATCAAATATCCTAAGCACATTTTAAGATGTTCAGAATGCCACTACAGAATTAGGACAACAGGGTGGCATCGTTCTAAAACAGTGGACAAGAAAAGGATCTAGTACGGCTAAAACCTCTTAATTTTTATAAAGTTCCGCGTTCTAATCTACGTCTGTCTTCATAACACTCTGCACAATAATACCTGCTATTTTGCGGCTTTACTTCATTAATGTCTTCAGCCGCTATCAATTTTACTTCGTTACAAAAACTACACCTATCCTTTGTACCTATTTTATTGTGCTCCATTTCGCCGATGCCTGCATACTTCAATGACTTCAAGGCTTTTAGAATTCCTACCATATTTCTGATTTGATTTAAGTAGTAGAATTGATGTCATGGTTCAAACTTCAATGTATGAAAAACTAGCCAAAAATCTAGAAGATCTTTAAGTGGGTAGAATTGGTGTCATACTGCATATCATGTTGGAACCTTTTGGATAAAGATCCCGCAGTATGACCTTCCGTCAACGCCGTTGTCCATTTATTATGAACAAACTCGAGGAGGCTTCTACCTTTACCTTGTTGCCGTTTTCCCATTACCTGCAGCTTATTCACAACTACAGCTCTTGTATTATTGATACGCTTGTGGCCGCGGGGGTGGTTTAGTTGTTCGTAAAGTACCGTATTTGCCGTTGTGTCGTCAGGATTGTCGTCATCACGCTCAGAATCTTGTGCTTGATCCTCATTTTCCGGGGAACTGGAGTTTTCTAACAAAGGTAATTAATCTGTGCGCTCTAGGAATGTTCAACTCCGAAGACTATCCTTACTACAACTTTGGATTCATTTACCTTTCCCGTTTTGGGATGCACTTTAGCTATGATATCATGTACCTCCAATACAGTAATTTCGTTAATGGTCCTTTTGGCTCGGTCCAGGGCTGGCTGACCAAAGGCCCCAGGAATAGGGAAGACTTTGGCTGGAATAGTTATATCCAATGTAACCTATAAAATTTCAAAGGTAACGGGAAAATAATGAGAAGACCGATACATGTGGCGATGGAAAGACATGATTTCAAATGTCGGGTTTGCAACATTCGCTGGTCGACGTTTGTTCGAACGAATTCCCTGTGTACTAAATCTTCAGTTGGCGATGGAATACACAATTTTGATTTTAGGAAACCAATTAGGATAGCTCCACAGGAAAATCCAGTGTAGATGAGCGGTGTTGAGCGAGAAAAGACGTTCTTTTGATAGTGATATTACTGAGCGGGCATGATTTTGTAGATTGCTCCGTTAATAAAGGATATAACATATAGATAACCATCAGGCCCTACGTTAAGACTGCTAATACCGCCAAATCCATCCCCGAAGGTGATATCTTCAGATCCTGTAGAATTCCAAGTTGCCATTTGTTTATATACAAATGGAGCAGGAACTACCAAATGAGTTCTATTCTCGTTTAGATCAAAATGGTAGATTTTGCCGTTGAGAAAACTGCCCACAAATATGTCATTTTCATATTTTTCACCCAATTTATTTGATGTTAGAAATTTCAAACCAACAGGGACTACTTTCTGTGTCCAAACAAATTCAGGATCACGGTATTTCCCAGTCCCGTTAAAGTAAACAAGATCTGCGGGTGCCGCAGGGACATAGGTACTGGGACCTTGCAGAGCTTCGAATCCACCATTGAATCCTGGTTCTATTAGATTTATTTCGTCACTTATAATCCGACCAGGCTCCGCATCCCATAAATTACCAGTTAAAGGATCAAAATCAATGCCAAAGCTGTCTTTCAGCCCATACCCATAATACAAGTTAAGTGGAGAACTATCTCCAAGTAAACCATGGTCTTCTTTGCTTAATACTTGATCTCCATCTTGTGTTACCCTAAGTATTCCAGCCCTGCCATCGACGGGCGTTCCATTTACGAAATTTTGTGTCAGGGTTTGAACAGCCGAAATGTCACTAGCGGTAATAGCACCTACAGAGAAGTAGACATTGTTATCCGGACCTATCCTCAGGTACCCTCCATTATCCATGAAGCCCTGTTTAGCGGGTAACACTGTTAGGAGCTTTGGACTTACCAATTTGCCATTTACCAATTCATAACGATATAGCCTATTTTCTAATGGTTCGAATACACTTGTTTGATTTTGTACGTGAGTTTGGTTTTTGAGAAATTCAGTATAATAAAGGAATACATATGTTGTATTAAACTCAGAGTTCCTTGAGATTGCTACTCCTAACATTCCTTGCGTAATACCGGTACCTACACTAACGTTTAGAAGGGGATGGCTGGATAATGTTCCATTTGTAACTCTAAAGACCGTTCCTCCTTTTTGTAACATAAGAAAATCGTCCGGACCGAGAAATGCTATTGTCGTGGGCATGCTAAGGTTAGAAATCACTTGTACAACCTGGAGATTGCTGTCATTAACAGTGGGCACAGTAATCGTTCTCGTTGATTGTCTCGGATCGGATGACGAAGTATTTTGTAATGATCCACTACTGGTCGTTTGATTTGAGGCGCTAATCTGTGTAATACCTGTCATCCATGGATGAAATGTGCAATGATAAGGCACCTTTCCATTTCCCCTGACAACAGCTGATCCAGTTGATCCGGGGGATATCAACCCTGTATCAAATATTTTTCCAGAATCTGCCGCAGAAGAGCTTAGGCCTGAAGTTGCGGTATGCGGTGCTATGTCTTTGTTAGTCCAGGTAACCTTAGAGCCACTGAAAACTGCAGATGGATTAGGTTGATAATACACTTTAACCTGCTGAGCCGCGGAACCTTCGGATATTGTAATAGAACTAAGAACACTCCCTGCGTTCCCAGAACTTTGATTTGTTGTTGTCGTTGCTGCTGTACTTACTCCTGGTGGTTGTTCCACTGTCTTTGGGATAGTAGTCCCTTGGATTTTCTGATTATCTTGCGCTATACTTGTGACATAAATTGATATGAACGCGGCCAATGCCAGAACGACGCCCACTCCAAATATCGCTTTGGAAAATGTGCCGCTCATATTAGATTTTCATACCGTCGACAAGGCAACCATTTCTATTGGTATTGTTATAATGAATTAAGACTCGCAAATGACGATGAATTTGGGATCCACCTTGCTTATATTATTTACTTCGCGTGTATAGAAAAAAGAGTCCCTAAAGTAGAGCGTCGGCTCAGTAATCTATTCTGCATCACACTTTAAATCCTAGTTCACACTTTAAATTTTCATCCCGCATAGGCTCTAAATTGCATGGATCGATTTCATTGATTCTCAGTTAAATACTTCACCCAACAGTATTCCTATCTCCTTCATGTAGTTAGAACGTACTAAACTTATCTATCCGCTAAGACATTTGGTTCATCAAATGATTTAATATGCCTTTTCTCACATTCCGTTCCTTCTGGCGGATTCAGCTCATTAGCTGAGACAAGTAAAATATTCGTCTCCATCTTGGATTTTACCAATCGAACGTAAACATAACACTAATAGTTTTGCCATTTGCTCCTTCTGCATCTATTACCTTAGATTGAAACTCTCCCTTGATCATTGCTACTACCTTGATCTTGTGCACGTCTAGTCTATCATACAATGGCACCAAAATATTGATCTTTACATCTTTTGCTTTGGAGCTTTGCCCGTCAGACACAGTCAAGAATGAGCTCAGGCTTGCGGTATTTATTCCGTCTGGATCTAGAGATCCCCTTCGTTACAGACATAGGAAGTCATCAATCCTGCTTTTCCATGGAGTATGTACCCGTCGTTCGTGCCTGCAGTGACAATATCATTTTTCTTCTTAAAGTGAAATGGAATAGATATTGACCCTGGATTTGGCTCGGCTATAACACCGGTTTTTTTGTCTTAGTATCACCATTAGCAGAACTTATGAGTTTAAGTTTGAACGGACCATCAATATTTTGTGTATTTGTTTTAGATCCAATCGTAAACTGGCCTGCAGCAAACACCTTTTCTGTGGCTACTAAAACTATAGACGCTGCAAACAGGAGAGAAATGCACATTATTAAACCTGACATTGCAATAATATTGTTAGTAGTACGCGAAAACACCACGTTCCTCATTTCACCGTCGGTCCAAAAGGATTTAGCTCCGAGGCCTTGAGTTCGAAAGAGTCAATCGGCTTCGTTTCAGCATTCTTATCATCATTCGTTTCGATGCTAGTATCGGTGCAAGGACCACTTGTTTCATATGTATTGTTCCTTTGTACTGAACAATCTGAAATCTCATATTGTAATTTATCACTCTGCATAAGCAGAACCAAGTGTCCAAATAACTATTGAGATACCAATAGTTAAGATAATACCGAAAACAATTGAGAAAGTCACTAGGTTTGTTTCGTTTCCCATGAAGTTCTTACTAAATACAGTAATGAAGCATATAGAAGATGTGAAGAATCTGAAAATAAGAAAGATACTTCATTTCTCCTACAAATTATTAATAGAACACTTCTTATGTACACTGGGAGAGAATGGGTCTACCCACAATTTCAGGAATATGAAAAATCTGTCCCCTTGCATCCTACTGGGTTAGCGCTTGATCTCTTGTAATGCCCTTATGTTCTCGATTCCAATGTGCTAAAAACTCTGAAATTAGTGGTTCAAAGTCACTGCCAGCATAATCATCCTTCTTAGCCACCTTACCAAATTTCTGTCCATATCTCACAAAACTCCAGCAACCGACAAACGGAATGAGAGGAGCTATGTAATAGCCTGCTTTCCGGTGTAACCCCATGCTTCACCTACTAGGCAATACTTAGAATCCCTGGCAAGCACAGATCTATCTCTTCTATCGAGTCCTTTTCGAAATTTGCGAAACCAGACAGGGCAGACTTCTTCGAATATTAGATCTTGCTACGTCGGATTTATCTTTGGGGGACCGAATCATATTCAATCCAATCACATTGGTCATACTCACCTGAATGCTTTAATGCTTTCCTTTCCCGCATTTACATCCAGAAAATTTCTTTTGATATCTTTTGTACGTTCATAATATGTTACTCACACCAGGTGCTATAGTTGGAATTTAGTTTGCGGTACAGAGAAGAAAGGCCGAGATAACAACATTAGAAATTCAATGGAAAAACCCGAGTTAAAGGAATTTCTACGAGTAACGAGGTCAACGTATGCAATTTTAAAAATTCCAGTAAGCACGTCATTCAGGTACTGTTCAATTGGTATCATCTGTTCACATGTTTTACGCATCGAAACTAACGGTAATATTTTTCTAATATTTCATGCCTTTATAGGTATTAGACATATTTCACTTGAGTGACAATGTAGCGGACTAGGCAAATGGGCTGGTAGGAGTGATACATTCGGCCATAATATTGAGCCTTACATAATCGAGGGTCCAAGCCAGTTTCATTTCCTCGACACGGTCTAGAAATAACCTTAAGAATCTGTGCTTTAGTTGCTTTTTTGGTAAATTTTCTAGATATGGCCTCATGATAACAGTGCTTACAAAATCAGAATAACTCTTGCTATCTGCGAAACTGGTAGTGCCATCAGAAAGAAATACACGGATGTTCTCAAACCCTATCTCTCTTAGTAACTTTTCAGTATCCTCGGGTTTTGCAAAATACCATGGCTCCGCCCAGTCGTGAAAATGAGATTCAAAATCATCTAGTTTTATCATTTGATTCAGGATCCTACGCACTTTGCTTAAATTGCCATGCCCTCCGCATTGAGCTAGCAGTAATCCATCGGAATTCTTTTCAGTGAGTAACGTATTTGTTAGCAATTCCCAAAAATGACTGAATAATCTTCTATGATCGAAGATCCAATGCAATACAGCGTTTGAAAAGACAACATTTACTTTCTCAGGCAAGAATACATTAGTGATATCCGATTGAATAACAAATACATTCTTGAAACTTGCAAGGTTCAGTTTTGCTTTATTGACCATATTTGGATCTACATCTACAGCATAAATTGTCCCTTTGGTTCCTACCTTTTGAGCCAATATCTTCGTGACTCTTCCTGTTCCACACCCGGCATCCATGATAACCCGATAGGTTGGATCCCATTTTATTCCGTCAATCAGATCCTCCCCCCACCTCTCTTGTAACCATGAGACTTCATCATATTTCTGTGCGTCCCATTGTCGAATATTCTTCAAGGCTTAATTTTTCCAGATAGCAATGAATAATAAATATGTCTATCACATGATTTAAATTCTAATTCGATCGTTTGGAGCAAATACTGTAAAAATCATACTATCTATTCATTCCGTCCGTATCTCACAGTTCGTGTGATAAAATCTCCAATTTATGCTGCATATGCGGTATTTATTAACTCCGCTCTCGCACGAAAGGTATGGAGTCCTCGGTACAGCAGTATAATAATGATGAAGATGCCGAACGCTTATTTCTTAACTCTATCAAGTCAAAAGCAACCAAGCATGTCTATCTAATTTATTTACAAAGGTATCTAGAATTCACCCATTGTAAGACCATTAACGATCTAATGGTTGAATTCAAGGATCAAAAGGATATTGAAAGGAAGATTATCGACTTTATCATTCAACTGAAAGAAGAAGGTAAAAACTTTAGATCTATTCGTAATTACCTGGCTCCAATAGTTTCATTTTACAAGATAAATGATATTATGCTCAATTCCAAAAAGATTAACAAGTTCATGCCAACAGAAACAAGAGCCAAAAAGAACAGGGGCTATACGCATGAAGAAGTTAAAAAAATGCTTGATATCGCTGACGAGCGTATGCGTGCTGTGATCTTGTTGTTAGTTTCCCGCATAGGCGCGATCCCTACCTTACACGTTCGTGACATCGAAAAAAGTGGAGATGTGTATAAGATTACCATTTATGAGAATGATGCGGAAGAATATTTCTCCTTTATAACTTCCGAAGCATGGGATGCTATCCAATCATATTTGCAGATGCGCGAAAGATTTGGAGAAAAATTAACTACTGATTCCCTTTTAATCAGAGAACAATTTGATGTCATGGATCCGTTTGCTATTGCGTCACCTAAACCAGTGGTAGCCAGAACAATATCCAATAAAATAGCACAGTTGGCGGAGCGTGCTGGAATTAGAGAAAAGACTATTCTAAAGGAAGGTGAAAAGGGAGCATCGATAAGAAAGTCTGTTCCCCAGGTCCATGGTCTGAGGAAGGCCTTCAGCACTTTTGCACTTAACTCCAAAATGGATATTATCAAAAGAAGGATGCTCGAAGGTCATTCAATAGGGATTGATGAGCATTACTGCAAACCATCAGAAGCGGATTTACTAGAGGAGTACATGAAGGGCGTAGACAACTTGACCATTAATGAAGAGAACAGACTAAAGCGCAAGGTAGAAGTGCTAACTATCGAAAAATCAAAAGTAGACCTGGCATTAAGTCAGATTGAAGACATGAAGAAAAGAATAGGATTCACCTAGCCTGAATGTCTAGAATCCTTCTTTTTTAGACCGGCAATCACCTTATAAATATCAGGACAGGTCCTTTCTAACATCATTAGACATTCTTCTACTTGTGTTTGTTCCATCTCATTGGCCGGTCTCTTGTATGATTTGCGCAGGGTTATATCTCCATGTTTTCTCTCTAACGATCTCCAATTGAAAATTATTTTAAAGGCACTAAACATCTCGTTGAGTGGTATAGCATTTTTAGCCCAATGATCAACGAGATCATCTCTATCATGATTATTCATTCTTTTATCTTGGAATGGTCTTGACGCTTCTATGAAGATGAACATCATAATGGCGCCAAATCTTTTGATCAGGTCAGACATAGACTTGTCGCTATATTGAAAAGCCTTATCGCCAATCACATCTTTGTAAATCTTCAGACCAAAACCTTTGGGGTCCAGATACCTAGTTTCGAAACGCGCTTCCTCATCTATACTATAATACCATCCATTTTTTATAATTCTAGGATCACTTTGTATACATCTTTCAATCGTCCTCGGAGAAAGTGTATAGTGCCGATTTTTTTTAACGTAGTCTTCTTTATCCTTTTTAGTCCACAGGTAACGTGGGCTGTTATACATCCGAATGGCTTCTGTCTCTAGTGTTTCATTTTTTAATTCATTAATATGGTCTAACCATTCCTTAATTTCCTTAGTTTTTGCCCTATTCTGAAGCGAAATGATCGCTTCATAAACCTCTTGACAATGTCTCTTTCTTTCTTCAATTTTGCTGTCAGTAATAGTCCGACTGTTGCTTTCAATTCTTTTCTGTCGCAAATATCTAAAAATACGTCAATCGTGACGTAATTTAAGTACTTTGATTTACCCAGTATCCTACGATGAAGGTCATTAAAGTGAAAGACGACACCTATCAGAAACTCGGGAAATATGGAAGTTGGTCCGACACAATGGATTCCATAATTTCGCGACTATTGGAAGGACGTCCAGAGGTCAGCAAGTGAGTTGTCGCAAATCGAAAAATTACTTTCCAACATAATGGAATATCACAATTTGTTGGGATTCTTGAATGAAAAGCATCCACAAGTCTTGAACGAATATAAAATAAGAGGTGTCGGGTTAGTAGCCCGGACACCAACACCAACAGACGTAGCAATCACCCAGAGGATTAATCCAAATGACTACAGAGATACAATCCAATAAAGAACATATAAGTATTCTCGAAGACTTTCAGCATTTTTTAAGTGAAGTTTGGAAGAACGATAAGAAAAGAGATTGGTCGTTTTATTCTGCCGAAGAGTCTCGTTACTTTTGGGATAAGAGGGAAACTCCGAAATGAGTCCGGATGAATTCAAGTTGCTTAAGCAACTTTCTGAAGAGAATTCCGCAACCCAAAAGGCAATTTTAGAACTAAAAATGATATTCCAGAAGTTTACTGCAGATAAGGAACAACGCCGTAAGGACGAACTGGCTCGATGCAGGGAGAAGTCTTGGTGATGGCTAGTAGACAGGAAGCATGCAGAAGATGTTTTGATCCAATTTGTTTTAGTTTTGAACATACGAGCATGTTCGGCAGGGCGATACCATACGATGTAAAAACGCAACAGCCGCACAAGTGTCGGGCCAGCGAACCTACAGGGTGCAATACATGCGGTATCCTAGTTTATTTTGACGACAGGATCCGCTCACGAAATGAAGTTCTTATTCCGATAGAATATCAAACTGAAGACCTTCACGAATGTCCGAATAAATCCACACCTAAAACGAATGCCAAACGCAATTACAAACCACTGGAGGCGCTTCAATGACCGACTTTGACTTTAAAGAGATTGAAAGGAAAGCAAAGGAGGAGGCTGCAAAGACAAAGCAAATACAAGAAGAAAGTCGAAAACACGTTGCAGAGTTAACTAAAGACCTCCCTAAAGTCACACACAATGATTTTACTAATCCCACTAAAGACCAAAAGGAGGACATAAAAAAACTAGAAGCAAAAGACGGAAAGATAGTAATAAACAGAGAAGATGAAATTAAAAGGAAAAAAATTGCTATCAACAAGTACAGTGGGAACGGTAGGCTTCCACTTCGCGAATCCGTAGTTATTGGAGATGTTTCAAAGTTTGTAACTCTAACTAAAACCGGTGATAATGGTGACATTGACTTCGATTTATCAGACGAGATCGAGACTTCAACTGACACACTTATTCCAAAAGGAACAATCGATACACAAACTCCATTACCCTACATATTCAGTTCTAAAAAGGAATTTTCGCATTATCTAAAACTAGCAATCACCGAAAATTTGGACATGCTGTTTTGTAAAGTGGATTCAATTCTTAGAAAATATGTTAACGTTGAAGAGCATTATTATCCACTCCTTGCAGGGGATATTATCTGGTCATACTTCCAGGATAAATTCCCATATACACACTATCTTATTTTTACAGGAGATAACGGATCAGGAAAGAACTCTGCGCTTCTAGTTTTCCGATTGCTTGGCTACCGTGTATTTTATGTTGTTTCAGCCAGTGCAGCAAACTACTATACTGCAATGGGTAGCAAGGAAGAAGGTCAGGTAACGATAGCAGAAGACGAAGCCGAAGACATTGGAGAGAATACAGACAAGAGGAATATACTCAAAGCGGGATACTGTTCCGGTGCTTCAGTCCCTAAGATTGAATTGGAAGGCGGACGCAGTCAGGATAACTGGCTTGTCTATGGCCACAGCTGGCTAGCAGTAGAAGAATTCATAGAAGACAAGAAGACGAAAGGAATTTCTGACAGAAGTTTTAAACTTGCATTCGTAACAGGTGACGTCCAGTATAATATCAAAGACGTAATACGTACGGCAGGAGATCCGGAGTATCAACCTCTTTTGGATGAATTACTAGACCTCAGAAAGCGGCTCTTCTGTTATCGACTGATACACTACAAAGACGCCATTCTAAATGTAAAATTAAATGTAAGTGGCAGAAGTGCAGAATTGACAAATCCGCTTATCCGTCTATTTCGCAATTCTCCCATTGCTCTAAAGAGATTACTGGATACGCTTTCCAAATTCATAGAAGAAAGAAACGAGTCCAAGAAGGGCACATTTGAAAGTAAATTGTATGAAGTTGTTTCTTCTTTGATAAATGAAAGAATTGGAAGAACATTCGATCCGAGTCAAGAAGATAAAGATCTTGAGGCTTATCCTTGTGCTCTGGTAAGTGAATCTATTCGAGAACAATTTATCCTTTATACCGAAGCACAAAAAATGGATGATAAACCTGGTATGTTCTATTCCCAAGAGATAGGTCCATTTTCGCAAAGAAAAATTAACAGTGTGTTAAAGTCAAAATTCAAATCAAAATTTGTGAGATATCCTATAAATGGAAAAACAACCCGCTGCATACAATTCAAACAGGGTTATCTAGATAGGATAAAGTCATACTACGAGATTCCAGATAAAATTGAGATTCTGAACTGGACGCCTAGGACGCCTGGAGAGAGTATTAGGGCTGATTTAGAGGGGTTTAGTGAGCACGAAAAAAGCGACAAAAATGGGTCTGAACATCCTATACAAGCGTCCGAAGCGTCCGAAGCGTCCGAAACTAAACAAACCTTACTTGTAAAATGTCCAACCTGTCCGTATACTTCAGAACCCTACTGGATGAAACTACACGAATGCGAAAAAAAACGGAGTTAGAGAAGAACATGTCAATATCTGAATATCTCATCGATATAATGGGTAAAGAAAACGTCTTAGTCCTAAAGCCACGAAACCACAAGGATAAGGGTAACATTCATGGCGGCCGTCGTGGAGTCAGAATAGACGGTCTGTTAATAGGAATTGAAAAGGACTATAGTACCGATATAGACTGTTTCTATTGCCTTCCACAAACTATAACGACTTTTAAAAATGAAGCCGAACTCTTTGAACATTTGATATCAGAACACCATGACGGACATACGGAAGTCAGTTCCTAAAATCGAAAAATATAAAAATTAAGAGGTTTTAGCCTTCCTCTTCTTAGGCTTGTCTGGAAGTAGTTTGTCTTCATAGATTTCTAATTTACTATTGGATACTGGATGCCAGTATAGATTGCCGTCACGCTCTTTATTTTCTATAAGTGCCCTCGCTTCTGGACCTGTGATAGTTGCGAGTAGGGTGTGTTTATAACGATGTGTTTGTCTTTCTCCACAGAAAGTAAAGGTAGACTTTCGATATTTCACGACCGGCTTTGTCTTACTGCTGGTCATTTCTTTGGTCCTATAACTATCCCTTCTACCCTCTTCAGCCTGGCGTCTAACTCTTCAAGGCTTAACTTTGTCTCTACCTTCTTGGTCCCTGTCTGATTTTGTGACTTGCAATCGTGGGCCGTCCCATCCAAATTATATGGCAGCCAGTTCCCTGATGCTTTGTCACTCATTATGATTTCTTGCTTGCAAAACATGCAAGCCTTCGTGTATGATTGACTCATATTTCTTACTAATATTAGTAAGATGCCATTGATAAACCTTACTATAAACCGTAAGCCTTAAATGTGTAAATTACTAATCTTGATTCCGAACGCAAGTTTCTAAAGGACTTAAAAGAGGATAGGATGAAGGGATATTCAGCAAACTACAGGTATGTACTAAAACATCGTATTTTAAACAAAAGGAAGACCTTAACAAACGATTTACTATTAGTCAATGAAGTATTAGATAAGTTACAATGGCTTTGAGTTAGACCAAACTTAAATAATTTCAAGCCGAATAAAGTATCGCCACGTATAATCTCCCACATGATGGGTCTACGTGTGCTTATATTCAATTTGGCCCATCAGGGACAGTTTAGGAGAGGGAGGGGATGATCATTAGTTTCTAAAGTAAACTAACATTAGTTTCTAAAGACCCAAACGCTTAACTTTACAAATGGACAAGATAGAAGCATGGGCAAGTTTACCGCAGCAGAAAGACCAATTGTAAAAAGCATAGTAGCGACTTATTCTATCAAGCGAATACCTGACCCAGAGATGATAAAGGAAGTCTATCAGCAAACCAATAAGATGATCACTAGACAGGCTCTTTATAATATTAAACAAAGCATCAAGAAGGATTCCTATCATTGGTATACGGCCATGCGTGAAGGACAGTATGAATATATTCACGAGTTCAAAGAACGGATAGAAGAAATACTATGGTTACAAAAGAGGCATCACGAGATCTTTGACTCTCCAACAGAATCAACAATAACAAAGCAATCATCACTGGCAGAACTACACAGGTTAAACATTACGCTTAGTAATTACTTCGACGTAGCACCTTCTATCATTGGTAATACCATATCAGCGACACCAGAAACTAAAGAAGCAACAGCAACAAACAAGTTCATCGTCTAATCTTTCTGTTCTTCTGGAAAAACCTTTCTGGATATGGGACAAGGAAGAACACAGACAACAAGCACAAGCAACTAATGGAAATTGCTGCTTTAACCATATTGTAGGCCTACCACAGAAAGACAAAAAGGAATTCCCTATTTTTGATTATGAGAAGATTCTTTATGACGCTTTATTTAACTTAAAAAACGATTTCAAGGATAAGCATCTGTGGGTCAAGAAAGCAACAGGACTAGGCGTAACTGAATTTATGTTAAGAATGATGGCCTGGCTATGCACCAAAGATGGCCACTTTGTTAATTCGCAAATATGCATAGTAACAGGCCCTAATCAGGATATGGCTATCAAACTAATAAAAAGATTGAAAGGAATCTTTGAGCCTAAACTTGGTCTTACTTTTGAAGATAAGGAGACCGTCTTAGAATTAAACGGCTGTAGGATTGAAGCATATCCACCTTCAAACATTGATTCTTTCAGATCTTTAGCAAATCCTAAATTCATTCTAGTAGACGAAGGCGACTTCTTTCGTAAGGCTGAACAAGAACAAGTTAGATTTGTGACTGAGCGGCAAATCAGATCCCTATATCGTGATGGTATCTACCCCTAACGCGCCTAACGGCCTATTTGAAAAGATAGAACAAGAACCAGAGAATACTTGCATTTACAAGCGTCTAAAGATGGATTACACTTATGGCGTTGATAAGATCTATACAAGACAGGAGATAGAGAAAGCAAAGAAGTCTCCTAGTTTTGGAAGAGAATACGACTTGCAATATCTGGGCCTAATTGGCAACACATTCCATACTGCTGATATCGATAGGGCCATATCACTAGGAAAGAAGTATAAAATAACTAACAAATACGCACAACAATCAATGGGAATTGACCCAGGCTTTGGTTCATCTCCTTTTGGTATTGTTATCATACAGTTCAGTGATGGAGTTCTTCAAGTATTATACGCTGACGAGTTTGAACGACCAAGATATGAAGATATGATTAACAAAGTTGCCGATTTATATAATTCATTTACTAACATAAAGAACATATTTGTAGATGCTGCTAATCCTGAATTAATAAGTTCACTCAAAAGGGAAGTTGCCAATGAACGCGACAACTGGGCCTATTTCCAGGAGAAAATGTCTTACTGCAAGAAGCACCATGTTGATATTAATAGATACATGAAAGTTGTACCGGTTCCTTTTAGCACAGAAGGAAAGAACATGCTTATTCACACCAAGGAATTACTTGAATTTGAGACTCCGATACTAGCCATAAACCCCAAGTTCGACAAACTCACCACGTCATTAAGGACAGCGATAAGCGACGACTTAGGTAAACTCGACAAAGAATCCACATCATACGATAATGTGTTAGACGCCTTTAGACTGTCATTACAGATGTTCAAACTCAAGGATAAGGAAAGCGATACTGTCCTATGTGCTACCGTTGAATCGTAGTACATTTGTCCTATAATCGTTAAGTAAAGTAAAGCCGCAATGTACTCAATGGCCGAAAAGAATGCACGGTCTGAGAATGATAGGAAAAAACAAGAGGCTAATTGTATGAACCGACAGGAAGAGGATGTAAGGATAGAAGACGAAATAAGCAAACAAACGGCTGATATAACTACAAAAACATTGAAGAAAACCAAGGATATGGACACATTCGAAAGGAAGGTGCAGGAGATCAGACTAACAAAGCCATTGTCATCTAAAACTATAGGAATGGGAAAAAAATTTAACCGACGCAAAAAGACTAAGTCTGATTCTCAATGACTGAGTCCAAACGGAAGACAAAGCGTAAAGTTGATCTTGTAAGTTCTCACTCAGATAATGAACGTGATAACGGCCCTCTTGCTACCTACACAACTGAAGGAAGCGCAGTGTCTGACCTCTACAAGAACGATGGGATACCGTCATTTCTGCGCTATGTACCAAAGCCAGGCGAGCAACTAATCTATGAAGAAATCTATATCCCAGATGTGGATTAACTCACTATAGAATTAAAGACGCTACAACCTAAATTAAGAACAAGAAAAAAAAGTTATTCAGGTTCAGGAGGGGGGGATTGATGCTGCGTCTACCACGTCCTTCACGAAATCGTGTGTCAATTTCTTAAAGTCCTGTTTCAACTGTTTTTCTGGTTCTGGTGGACTTTGATCGAATATGGTTGTCACATCCCGTTCATAACTTTGGAGCAGCGCTGGTATAGTATCAGGGCCACCAAGGAATATATTGTTTACACCATCTGCGTATGCTTGGAGCAATACTCTTAGGTGCGGTGCAGGGCCCAGATTGGGATCGCCAATTAATTTTATTACACTCTTTTCAAACTGTTGGGTCAGTTTCTTGAATTGCTGACATGATCCACAGTTTCTAGGAGCAGATACAGACTGTACAGTAACGGTCATCACCGATGTCGCAAGTCCTACAGCCAGTAAGATTGCCACAATTGATTGCAAACTAAAGAGGGTCACTATAGGAACGTGCCGGATGTAGACTAATTAACTAAGGTTGATTGTCTTCTACGTTTAGAACACAAGCATCACAATACCTTCGTACTACGATTGCGCCGTCCATATCATAACACATCATTTGAGTTGCTATGTTAGTGCACATTATACATGCAAGTCGTCTGAGTTTGTATCTGTAAGCCGTTGATTTCTTATTCATCGTATCGAGGGCTGGATCTGGTGGTATTGGTTTTAGATACCTCTTACCCCATACGACGCCTTCGGTCATATGATGTATAAGATGGATTAACTAATTAAATAATTAATCAAATATTGCTGCAAAATACTTTTTAGTTTGCTTGTCTCACTATGTGACATACATGACAGTACAAGATTTTATGCCCTATTGGAAAAAAGAGGAAGAGTGTTATTCAGAAACAAAGATTGAAGGTAGAGATCAAACAGGTAAGAAGGCATCTACCTCCTGGCCCAGGGATAAACCAATGGCACAAAGATATTATGAAACATGGCTAAAGAATGTCACAAACCCTGACACTGGGAAGTTCTATGAGCAGCGAGATAAGAACGGTAACACGATTAAGGGAACAGGACCAAAGCACCTGGTTAGACAGATAGTTCGAATAAGAACTAATGACGGTAAAGAATGGCTATATTCAAACGGTAGAGTCACAGGCTTTGATGTAGTGGGCGAAGAGGTACATGAAACTTGTTCAAATCCTGAAACATGGGATAGGGTAGGATTCGCTTACGACAAACAGTTTGACCAAAAAACAATGTCTATGAAAAGAATACTTCAAGGCCCTAACTCAAAGGAAACAGTCTACGAATTAGAATTCAATGAAAAGAACCTCAAAACTCTATTTGATAAAAGGCTCGATGATAAAGTTCAATTCTCTTTGAAAGAGGAAAGAAATGGCAGTGTTCACGAGGTCAAAGATGCGACAGGTATAGCAACTAAGACATTTGAATTATTCAAAAAAGACTTTGACTATTTGTATAATGCTGATTACATCACTTCAGCGCAAAAAGCGGAGTTAAGACAACAAGCAATTGAAATGGGCCTCCTACCGCGTGAGGCTCAAGGAAAAGGACAGGCGGAAATCATCACACCCCCTCCAAAAGGTACCTATTCCTAAACAGATGTCTGAATCTAAAACTAGAACAGAAAGCAAATTCTTTGATTGCTTCGGTAGAGAAGTAGAAGCACAGACATGCCAGTACTGCGGACAGACCAAGCCAGTAGCGTTATGGAACGGGATCAAAAACTGTAGGGAAACCTGCCAAGTTTTAATGGTTGAGTATAAAGACCGTGACGGACATAAAGTATGGAGGTGCATCGAATGCGAAGCAGACTTAACGAACCACGGCCAAAAGGTACGTACGGCTAGGACAGTCCGTTAATGTAAGGAGGTTTCCCTTTCTCTTTCTTCCCGAGACAAGTTTAGTCTTCTTGCAAAATGATGAC
Organism: Nitrososphaera sp.; assembly: GCA_038201105.1. Lineage (GTDB taxonomy): Archaea > Thermoproteota > Nitrososphaeria > Nitrososphaerales > Nitrososphaeraceae > TA-21. Next base: position 28,216 of record JBBRRH010000037.1, read on the forward strand.
AACTTAATTTCTGTTCATCATAGACTCCATGTGAAATGATTTCTGATATCTCAACATCCTTATCACAAATAACACAAAATGTTTTTTCGGCCATTATAACTTTAATTTAATTTAATGTTATTATCTTTATTGCGGACCTCGCATTGTCCACATCAGTCAGTGGGGTTCGTAACTGCTGGGGGAATCGTTAGGATACCATACTCACCCTCAGCGGTTTTGTATTCACGGTACAAAAAGAACTTAACGAACGATAAATCTTTGCAAAAGTTCTTTTATTTGTTTTTCTTGATACGTTCCTGCTGCAGTAGAAGAACCTCCAACTAATTCCGGTCCTGGGTTGGCTTGATAACCTTTCGTGCTGACCTGTGGTAGATTGATCTACATCAACAGCAGTTAAAACCAAACAAGAGAAGATAGCAGCACTCTGTGATATGTTTCATTTACTCTAGTCCAATTTAGGTTGAGTCATAAGAAGAAACTAAAGCAGAAACAGAAAAGGAATCTACCATATATCAACGGCCTAATCTAGTGTTTCATTTACTTTAAAGGTGTGTAGTATTATTTGAGATCTAGATGCCATATACTGAAAGACTCCATAATCATTGTTGGCATTTCGAGATGGATAAGAAAACAAGATGTTGTGCTTGTAAGTTAGTTCAAGAACCTGTGACCCAAGATGTCAAATCAGAAAAAGAAGTTTAAGCAGAAAAGACTAAACCACGAGTATAATCGATATAATCTATAATGTTTACTAGAGTGGTGATGAGGCGTTAATGGGGCCAGATCCCTCCATTTTCAATTGGTTCGCTTTGTTGGATGCGTTCTTGCAGACATTGCGAAGACTCTTTATTGAAGACAATGGCCTGTCAATGACAATAAGTATTACTATCTAAGATGTTCACATAGTAAGCAATGGCAGTAATAATAATAAAGTCGCGTAAAGCTCAAACTGAGCAAACGATGTTTTAATGGTTCCTTAACTATGTTAATCTTCGTAAAAATATTCTATCAATATACACTCAGCAATTGGATAATATAAGTAGAGCGTGGAAGTTAAGGGAAGCACGAATAGTTAGAGCAACTAAAGTCCTAGTTAGCCGATGCGACATCTGTGGAAATGCAATACCTGGACTACCGGATAATTTTGAACTTAGGATTGATGCATTAAATCAAATGAATGACATGGACGAGCCAAGATTATTGCTTTGCAATGCTTGTAAGAAGGAGTATGATATTCCTAGTTGGATTGGATAAATTTAATAGATATTAGTCAGTATATAGAATGTTTATTCAATATCTGGCTGTCGAGTCTAGCCAATCCCAAGACAGATAAAAATAAATATTATTCGTCATGTGAACCTAGATTTATTAAATGAAAAACTCTGATAGGCCAAATGTTGCTAGACGCTCTGACCTATCAGCGCCAGCACGTTCTTGGAAGAATAGTGCTAGTTTAAAGATAGGTTCCATAGTATATAGACAGTTCCAGTCTTTTGACGACTGGCCTAGATAAGGTATTCACATAGTAAGCAATTTTTAATAATCACAGATGCGTATTAATGATAAGTCCACCGATGGGATGGGCCAGGGTCAGCCATCGTTCCGGTCTTCCTACCCATATCTGTCCTGGTTCCATCAACTAACTTTTAACTATCATTTACTATCATATTGGAACTCTAGACCAGAATAAATACCAGGATTTACACAATTCCTCGTGAAATACTTATTACTGCTTATACATTTCAAATTCTCCAATTTGTCAAGGGATAGAAGAACTTTGAGATAAATACTATACATTATGATTTTAACATATGATGTTTAAAAATTTATAGTAATAACATAGCAACCCTATATTAGAACCTCAGGTTGGAGCTATTCTTCATAATAAGATGAATTCTACCAATAGAAACTAGGACGAAGTCTAAAGCTGATTGATCCAATAGCAAGTTATTGCAGGTTAGTTAGCTGTTTGTTCAATATTTAATAATGAGTTCATCTTGTTGTGCAATTCTAAAAAGTGAAATCCCTTACCAGTAGTTTTATACCTCTTGTTCAATTCATCATACTCTAACAATTTATTGTCAATCAGATACCTCAAGTAGTAAATTACTTGAGTATAGGATAGAAATGAAGCGTACATTACCTTTGTCATCCTTACCCCTTCTTGTAGCAGAGTCCAGTATACTTGCAATTATTTCATCCCTGTATCGGTATCCCATAATGTCATAACCAAATCAGTCATTAATAAGTAGGTGAGATAGTGAATACTAGATCATAATTCTGAATTTCCTGCTACGAAACAGCTAAACTGCTACAGGAGATCTATACCATATGGCCACTTGCAAACTGTACTCTTGCACAATTAATAGTTTGAACTGGCTCTTATGTATGGTTAATGAAGAAGTGATTGGAGAAAGGAAGACGTAGAATTCATGAAAACTTTAAAGATCAGATATTACAAAGACATCTTCATGAAAAATGCATCAATAGAGGTAAGAGATTCCAAGTGTTTTCAAGAATTGAATAAACCTTATAGATTTGCAAAGAATGAGGCTCGGAATTACAAACGTCCAGTTACAATGAGTCGATTAACTTTTAACGTATGCATAAATATGAGTAAACCTCGAATAGACATGCCTATTTCAAATCTTATGTTTAATATCTTCCAAAGGAAACTGAGATCACGGGATATCATATCATAGTTTTGGCAGGGAAACGATAAATTGAGTAAAGTGGAAAATGAGCGTCGTGCAACGTGGCTTGAGCTTTTCTACGACCTAGTCTTTGCAGCTGCCGTAGCTGAACTTGGAATTAGTCTTTACACTAACTATACAACTCTTGCATCGTTCCTAGGCACAGTACTATTATTTTTTCCTGTTTGTTGGACATGGATAGGTGTTACATTCTATGCCGCTCGATTTGAAACTGATGATGTGATCCATAGGGTTCTGGTATTGTTACAGATGGGTGGAGCGGCGGCTCTTGCACTTAACATACATGGAGCATTAGGTGAGACTTCCTTTAATTTTGCGATATCGTATGCTGTCATTAGAGCTCTTCTTGTGATCGAGTACATTCGTGCAGCCTATAAAATTCCTGCTGCTCGCCCATTTGCAATGAGATATGCACAAGGATTTTTTATTTCTACAACATTATGGCTAATTTCAGCTATGATCCCTATGCCGGAACGTTTTGTACTTTGGATATTAGCACTTGCGATAGATCTAATAACCACAATTTTAATTGGCAGAAAGCATGTACAATTGGCACCAAATATTTTTTACTTACCTGAGCGAATGGGAATTTTTACCTTAATTGTACTTGGAGAAACAATATTTGGTCTTATTAGCAGTCTATCGGGTCATAAGTGGGATTTCGAATCCATGACATGTATGGGAGCTGGATTAAGCATTGCTTTTAGTCTTTGGTGGATATATTTTGACAAAATAGATGGGTCTGTGATTCGTGTGTTTCGTGACCACGGCAAAATGGGCCTCTATATGACATGGTTATACGCTCACTTTCCTTTGGTGATAGGTTTGTGTGCTACTGCAGCTGGTATAAGACATTTGATCTCAGCAAATCAAAGTACGAACTTACCTTATTTGGATCAATGGTTGATCTGTGGTTCTGTGGCCCTATGTTTATTCTCAATTGGAGTCATCCATCTCTCCATGTCCAATCCAAGTGGCGAAAAGAAACTATTAATGCGACTATCATTTTACAGATTTATAGCCGGATTTGCAATAATTCTTATTCCCATACTGGGATTTGCAATGTTACCAATACTACTCATCTTAATAATAAGTGTGATTTGTATCATACAAATATTGCTTGATTTGAAACACCACCCCCATCATCGCATTTTTTAACACATTCACTCCTATTTTTATAATTACTGTAACTCATGATAATAAACATCGTAACAGTTAGTACGTTGATGATTGCAGCGAAAAATCCCCGAGCTTGGCTCATACTGAATAAGACTGCCGATTAAGAATTTTTAGCGCATTATGCAGGTATAATCTACAGTATATCACAAACATTTTTTCGACGATAACCTAACATAAATTATTATGTTGGAACGAGGAATAGGTTTCAGCTTTTATCGTACAAACTTTAAATCAAGTTTATTTATGATGATATCTATCTGACTTACCACATGACAGATTTAGTCTTCAAAGCGCAGAGCTTCAATTTCTTTCCTTTCTTTACTCTGGCACCTCAGATAAATCTGGGGGATCCAAAATATTCAATTTTATATCTTCATACATATTACATGATTCAAATTCAAACAATTACTAATAATCCGATATCAATCTCGGATACAATTCCGCCCACTGTTAGGAGTATAAATGGTTCTATATCCCTTCCAAATTTTCTAATTTCATTTGAAGGAAACAACATGAGTAGTCAGGCAGGATTGAACAGTCAAGGCAATTATGCAATTAGATCTCAACTCTTTACATCCTGCAATAAGAGCCGAGATACGACAATGATATTGAAATTAATGATACCTAAACGAGGTCACACCAAGTAAATTGTACCTACAAAGATCATATTTTTCAGGATTTAACCTTACAATATCCATTCTGGTGGGAGTTCTGATTCTGTACATTTCCTATCCATTATTAGGCTTGGCTTACATTGGTGGATCTATTAATTGGGTCGAATCGTTAACGAGACCTGAAACCATTCATGCCTTTTTATTAAGTCTCGGAACAGCAACCGTTTCAACTCTGATCTTGTCCATTTTTGGAATTCCGCTCGCTTACGTACTGGCCAGATTTCATTTTAGATTCAAATTCCTACTCAGGCTAGTAGTGATACTTCCTTTGGTTCTGCCGCCATTGGCGAGCGGAACCATGTTATTGGGAGTTTTTGGACCATATTCATTTCTTGGACGTACTATACCATTGGATTACACCCAATCGGTTCTGGGAATTATAATAGCACAAACCTACGTTGCCTCGCCATTCATAATTCTTCCAAGCCAGGCCGCATTTGAAGCAATTCCAGAGAGATTTGAAACGATGGCAAGAGTTCTAGGAAAAAGGAAATCTGAAGTATTCATTAGAGTATCTTTACCTTTAGCCAAGACTGGAATACTAGTTGGACTACTGATGGCTTGGATCAGATCTATAGGTGAACTAGGTGCTACCCTCATGATGGCATATAATCCCCATACAATATCTATTCAAATCTTTGAGGATAATGCAATAGGCGGGATTAGAAATTCTGTGGCCGGAATTGTTTGGGTTGTTATACTTTCCATTATTGCATTAGGTGTTTTTCTATACTTGAAACGTAGCCGTCCCATTGGACTTGGTTGGTAACAGTGGAGAGGAGATGGAGATGATATTGTAATTATGACTTTGGAGATTATCGACTTAACCATTATTTTTCATTCCTTTACACTTGGACCACTGAGCCTTAGTATAGACGAAGGGATTATGGTCGTATTGGGCCCTACTGGTAGCGGTAAGACGACATTAATTAATTCAATTGCAGGAATTCTTAATCCACATAAGGGTAAAATCATATTAAATGGACTCGACATAACAAAGATACCAATCGAATCAAGAAAAATAGGATATGTATTTCAGGATTCAGTATTGTTTCCTCATCTTAACGTCAATCAAAATATTCTATTTGGCCTCACAAGTAGGGAAATACAAAATGAAGAAAGAATGACAATGGTTAGAAAAATAATTGGAGATCTTGGAATAGATAATTTGCTCCACAGAAGGATTGATAGCTTGAGTGGAGGGGAATTGCAAAAAGTTTCGTTAGCACAAATGCTCGTTAGGAAACCAAAGATAATTCTCCTAGACGAACCACTCTCACATCTTGATCCACCAACTAGAGACAAGCTACGAATAGAATTAAGGACTATATTAAAAAAACAACGTATCCCTGCTATTTATGTTACTCATTTTGAAGATGATGTTCTCGCACTAGCCGATTCGGTATCAATATTGAATAACGGAAGATTGGAAGGAACTGGCGACCTTGAACAAATACTAAATTCTTCTCAACCATCATCATCATTTCTATCCCATTTAACATCCGGTGCTAATTATATTACTGGAAAAGTTGTAAAGAGTGAAGAAGGTCTAACTTCCTTTGAGATTGGGTCACATCTACTTTATACACTTGGCGAATTCCCTATAGGAACTAAAATTGGTGTTATACTGAGGCATGAAGACATCATCCTGTCGAAGGAGAAAATAAAGACTAGTGCGCGAAATATATTATTTGTCCAAGTTACGGACATTGTTTACAAATCAAATGTGGTTGATATACATCTGAAAATAAATGGACTGGAGATAGTTTCGAGAATCACTAAATTGGCTATGAAAGATCTTGATATATCGAGAAATGATTATATATATGCAATTTTTAAGGCGTCTGCTCCTCATCTTGTTCGTAAGGAAAACTGATCCTTACATGCTATTCTTTTAAACTATGCAATATATGTATCTCATTTAAGGACCATTATTGGTGTTCTACTTAAAAAGTCACGTTCCAGATTTCATCCCGTTGCACGGTATAATTATTCATCCTGAAAAGATTTCGTTAATATATTATTAGTCTTTTTTGCTAGTGTTTGATTCACGAGTCTGGCTTGATGCTGCCTTTATTCAGGTAACCTATGAATGATTTGTATCCATTCTACCAACTAATATATGGAATGTTGACCCAACATAACTATGAGCAACCACGTAAATGTAAATTGGCATGAAGCTCTCAAAAAGAGGGCACGTGGGATAGACGCTGACTTTGGCAAAGTTGAAGAAGTAGATACAAATCACATTATCACCAGAAAGGGTTTAGTTAAGAAACATAAGTTCTACCTTCCCACGAAAATTGTAGAAAAGATGGATGAAAACCGAATTTTGTTTAACGTAACAGAAGACGAAGCAGAGATTTATAAATGTTGAATTATAGGGCAATATATAATCAGATAATCCAGAATCAGTTCTCGTAACGACCTAAAAGATGTCACGAACCGTATCCAGTGTTATGCAACATTCTTCTTTAAAAATCAAGAAAGCATTCAGTTAACCTTACAGTATCAAAGTCCTCTTGCTTAAAAAGTATGTTACATAACTAACAAGAAGCATGATCTGTGGTGTTTGTAAGCTACAAGTACCGTAGCATGTCAGAAAGGAACATCTTATCAAATATCATAAACTA
>JBBRRH010000038.1:0-35343 GCA_038201105.1 Nitrososphaera sp.
CTGTGACTAGTATTTTAACAAAACAAAATATTCTTAATTAATTGAGGAATATCTTGAGCAGAAAAAAAGCTTTTCTATTTCTGTATTATGATTTGGATTTTATCTTACAATATTCTACAATAATAGTACTACCAGCGCCGCTTTTACTATTACTGCACGACTAGCTTGCCAGTCATATATGGATGAACACTGCAGTAGAACGGAAAGTCGCCTGGAGCAAGCTTTTCAGTCGTTATGTCAGCTGATTTGCCTCCTTCTATTATAGAAGTATCAAAAGATTTTGCGCTAGTTGGATCTTGTGGTCCTGTTCCGCTTGTGAAAGTATGAGGTACGTTATCTTTGTTAGTCACTGTTATCTTGTCACCTTTCTTTACTGTTAACGTATCTGGATCAAAGTTAGGACTACCCTGAACAGATGCACCTTTCAATATTGTTAAAGGCGTTCCTGGCGGACCGCTAGTCTGTGTTGCTGCTGAAGACGTACCGTTTGAGGTTTGATTTGCTCCTGAGGAAGTTTTGTCTGTAGCTGCTTGAGCTGTTTGAGTGAAGGGTTCTACGAACAATTTAGCTCTCATATCAGCATGTCCAAACCCGCAATATTCTCTACACTGAATCACGAATTGACCCGGTTTATCGAACAAATTCCAGACAACATTAACTCTTCCTGGAACTGCATCCATTAAGATCGTAAAGTCAGGGACATTGAAATCATGAATAACGTCCTTTGACACAAGCTCAAATTTGTAAGGAACCCCCTGGTTTACATGGAGCTGCCCTACTTCTTTAGTACCATCCTGATGCTCAAATGTCCAAAACCACTGCTGGCCTATTACCTTGATGGTTTCTGCGTTGGCTGGAACGTGTTCAATCGTCCTCTCTACGTTCCACGATTCTGCACCGACCCATATTAAAAGAGAAATTACTACTCCTATATACACCCATTCAACGGTTGCATGACCCATTAACGTGCACCCTCTAATGGTTCCCTGACTCTGTTCTTTGGATTAGATTCTCTGAAGCGCCAACATACGTATACGATGCAGCCCTGAACGACCGCACCTACAACGAATGCTGCGACCATAAGACGATAGAATAGCCCCCAAATATCTATCCTCCTCAGTACATACTGTTGTGGATTCTGTTCTCCAGCTGCTGATGCATTATTAAAATTCAAAATACTTATTACTAATATAGCCAATAATGGCGAGAACAATAAAAAGAGCATCCATCCTCTAGGTTTCGATCCCATGCGAACTCGCTTTCTCTGCTCAGTAGTTTGTCTTATGTAATTTAAGGTTTTTGTATGGCCAGATAGCTAAGTAAAAGACAATGTTTTTTGCCCACTGCAATGGGACATTACGTTCGTATTCTTAACAATGTTGGTAATAATAATGACAATCCAGCAACAATACGGTGTATATTTTAACGGCTAGTCTTTTCTATGGCCACGACCTAATATTTACTAAAGTTGCTATTATCATTATTATTTATTTACTCCTTAAGATATCTATGGAATCCCATAACATTTACTCCAGAAAGTGAGAAGATTTTGCTCTCATGTTTTAATATTGTTAAAGCTGCGTTTCGAATATGCCACTGATACAGTGCTTCTGGCTTGAGATCTAGTAAGAGAGAAATTGCAGCCTTAATTGGATCTAGATGTGTTACGAAAATGATATTCTTGTCTGGATATCTTTCGATTGCCTCATCCAGAAGGTGTTTGATGCGCATCTTAACGGAGGTGAAGCTTTCCACTCCATAATAGTCAAGCATTTGTTCATCTCCTGAATAGAATTTAAGGAAAAGATTCCCGTGCTTCTCTATTATATCCTCATAATTCATGCCTACGAGCTTTCCAAGCTCAATTTCGTACAATCTCTCATCGATCTCATAGTCCATATTAATGACATCGCATACGATTTCTGCAGTTTCTCGTGCCCGTATTACAGGACTGACGAAGACTTTATCGACTAGTACCTCCTTCAAATAATTCGCTGTATCCCTAACCTGCTGTCTTCCAATTTCTGTCAGGTGCGATTCGATATGTCTACCTACAAGGATTTTGTTGACGTTATTATCAGCTTCCCCGTGACGCATAAAAATCGCAAGTGGCATGGCTTTTGCATGATTTAGAGTAATCTCAATATTAAGATAGTTAATTTATTTTTTATTTTTTATTTTTTATTTTTTATTTTTTATTTTTTAATCTCATATTCTACTAGTATACTTATAAGCTTAATAGGATCCGGACTTACTTTAAGGACGGGTTATAATATGTTGAAAGTAGGTATTATCGGAGGAACAGGTGGAATGGGTGAAGGTTTTGCAGTTCGGTGGGCAATTCATCACGAAATCATTATTGGGTCTAGAGATATCGATAAGGCCAAAAACGCTGCTGTTCTATATATGAATGCTGCGTCTTCTGCATACGGCACCGGAATGAAGGGGAACATCACCGGGTCGGATAACATATCTTTGGCAAGCGTTGTGGATGTCTTGATACTATCTATACCTTACGATTCCATCCAGTACACGTGTAGCTCAATTTCAGGTAAGATTGGATCTAATTGTATAGTTGTTTCCCCGATCGTACCAATGAATAGGACTGAATCGGGCTTTGTCTACGTTCCGTTTGAGGAGACCAAACGATCTGCCGCAGCTGTTGTTGCTGAAAACCTACCCAATAACATAATTGTTTCCGCATTTCATACCATTTCAGAAGTCAAGTTGAAAAACATTAATGAAAGTCTAGACTCAGATACTTTTGTCTGCTGCAACGATCAGAATGCATTAGCCGTACTTAATACTTTGATTTCCGAAATTAGCGGTCTTCGTACAATTTACTTGGGTCCGCTGTCTCTAAGCTATCAGGCCGAAGCCCTGACACCAATGATATTGAATGCATCAAAACGGAATAAAATTAAACATCCGGGAATAAAATTAGTCTCATGACACGATCGCCATACTTATGAGGTTTTCTTCCAGGGATCACTGGTCCCGCGGTAATAGTAGGCGTGGCAGGAATTGGATGTCTGCTATGGGAATTCTTTTTATTGTAATGGCAATTATAATTGCCTTAAGAAATCTTTACTTTATCTCTACTCAATTATCTTTTGGATTCTACATTGACAATTATACCAATGGAGAAATAAATAACGAAAAGTTCGTGATAGCAATGCTAGTAGGTGGAGGAATCTTACTTTATTGGGGATATTTTAAGACAAAAGAAGATAACGGCCCTCCTGACGCACATGAATATAGAAGATTCTCTTAAAAAGTAACGCAAGTTGCTTTGCTAATAATTCTTTAAATTTTGTGCAAGGGTCGATTCCTACTTTTCTCATTTCGAATATCCCCACGGTGCTGTAGGATAGCTAAATCCAGTTATCATTTAAGTGGTTATTAGGCCATCCACCCTTAGTCCATAATGCTGCATTCAGTAGTTAGAATAATTTCCACAGTTTTTTTGATATCGAAACCCTGTATTAATTATCCCACCTATGGTTTCAAGCAAGTTTGCCTCGTCGGGTTAGGCAAATATTATGACGCTGAATTAATTTAAGGGATCTATGAATCATAACATAAATCAAATGTTATTACTGTTGTTGTTGCTATTTAGCCGGTCCATTAATAAAATGCTCTAACTTGTCCATTGCTTCGTCAAGAATTTGTTCTTGTGGAAGATAAACTATCCTGAAATTATCGGTACCAAAATTGGATCCAAATCCTGAACCATGGACTGTGAGAACTCCAGTCTCATTCAAAAGATCCAGGACGAAATGTTTATCATTTTTCCAGCGAGATGAGAGATTGATCTTTGGGAATACATAGAACGCCCCTTTAGGCACGTTACAGGAAATGCTACTAATTTGGTTCAGGCGTTTGACTACTAGATCTCTTCTTCTGCGTAATTTGCTTACCATCATTGGGATATGATCCTGAGGACCCCTAAGCGCTGCAATAGCAGCTTTTTGTACAGGCAAATTAGTTGAAATACGTACTCTAGCTAATTTTGGAATATTATTCCTAATGTTCTCTAATTTTGAGCAGTTACTGTTCATGCATATGTATCCGCAGCGCCATCCCGTCATCAAATATACTTTCGAGAACCCGTTAAGCAAAATCACTGGCGAGTCCTTTGCAACTTTACCTATTCCCGTAAACTCTCCTTCAAAAACTAAACTATCGTATATTTCATCACAAATAACATACAGCGAGTGTTCCGCTGCTATATCGACTAGCTGTTTAAGACTTTTGTGATCAAAAACCTCACCGGTGGGATTGTTTGGACTGATTATGCATAAAGCTCTTGTACGCGGCGTGATCTTTGATATAAGGTCTTCCAAGTCTGGCTTACCGTCAGAGGTCAGCTTAAATTCGACTGGTCTTCCCCCGTAGAATTTCACATACGAGGCATACGGCGGATAATATGGTCCCGGCATGAGAACCTCTGTATTGGGTTCCACAATAGAGGCCATTGTCATATCCAAACCTTCTGAAACGCCGTTGGTTACCAAAACGTCTTCAGCTGTAACTGATAACCCCTTTCGTGATTCTTTTTCAACTATGGCTTCCCGAAGTTCATAAAGTCCCTCTGAATCCGTATAGTAATTGAAATCATGCGAAACTGAATCTATTAACGCCTGTTTAATATGATCCGGAGTCTTGAAATCATATTTTACTGGGTCTCCTATATTCAGATAAATTATTTGTCTTCCAGATTTTTCATATTCTCTGGCATGTACAATGATATCACGAATAGCGTATTCGACTTCACTTGTCCTATTGGATACTTTCAATTAATGTAAGCTAAACAAGAATCTCTGAGTTAAATTGTTATGCATAAATTACAATTATGCCAGTAGAAATGTAATAACATACCATGTTACAATAACGTACTACTAATTTGTATTATTGATCTTAAATTAAGGATCTGACATTTGATCATTTGCGTTCCATCAGGTCAATTGATATAGAACCTCTCTTGAATATCCTCGATGAAAGGGCTCGTAGCGTAGCCAGGATATCGCGGCGGTCTTCGGAACCGCAGATCGTGGGATCGAAGCCCACCGGGCCCGCTGACTATGCAAAGAATCTAGAATGAAAAACAAGGATAATCTGCCAGTCCATCTTCGGGAGGAAAGGATTTACCCTGTTTAACCGACCTCGTTATCCAATATTTCAGCACTACAAATTCCAATATATCAAGTATTAATCATCTTCTTTAGATACTCCTACTTTTCCCCTCTTGGAACCTTTCTTAAGCTCTTCTTCGAGATCATCTACTCCCTTTTCATTAACAGTGAATCTAACATCTCCGTATGGATGATATGGTGAATCGACCATTCTTGCAATTCTATTCTCACCAGATTTCTTCAAATATATTCTATATGTCGATGCATGTCCTATTACATTGCCACCGGTGGGTCTAGTTGGATCACCAAAGAATGTATCTGGAGCAGATTGGACCTGGTTGGTGACCACTAATGCGATATTGTAAATTTCAGCTATTCTAAGAAGCTTGTGCATGATAGAATTAAGTCTTTGTTGTCTATCAGCAAGTGTTCCCCTTCCGGCGAACTCAGCTCTATGCAATGAAATTATGCTGTCAATAATAACTAATTTTGCTTTATAATCATCAACATATTTGCCTAGGTTCTTGACTATCAACTCGAGATGTGCACTGTTATAGACTTTACATACTGCAACATTTTTTAATGCATGTAATGGGTCCACACCTCTTTCTCGGGCTATCTGCTCTAATCTTTCAGGTCTAAATGTACCTTCAGTGTCGACATATATTACACCACTGTCAAGTCCACCTGATTCTACTGGTTGTCCAGCAGTTATACATAGAGTGTGACAGATCTGTGATTTCCCTGATCCGAATTCTCCATAAAATTCCGTAACTGCTTGGGTTTCTATTCCTCCTAGAAAAAGCTCATCTAAAACTCCGGAACCAGTAGAACATCTTAATAACGATCTTCTTTTCCTAAGCGCTGCTTCGGCTGTAATGAATTCTTTCTCTAAAATATTTGATTCTCTTAATAGCTTTTGCGCTGCCATTATGAATGATGCAGCGCTATCCTTTGTGGAATTGATATCTACAGCTAGGTCTTCAACACCAGCCACTGCTAAATCCATAACTGACAAAATTCCAGCCTCCCGCAGCTTCTTAGTAGCAGATGGACCTATACCTTCAATATCTTGAATTTCCAAGTCCACAAGTTCTGTCGTACCGGCCAACTCGGTGGCTTCTGTCTTTGATGATTCTTCTTCCTCACTAACGTTAATTCTTGTTGTTTCTGAGGACAAATTTTCTGGAACTTTGTCATCAGGGCTGACTATATTGTCTGCTTTACTTTTCTTCAACGTATTGTCCATTTCTACCTGACTGTGATTAATTGAATTCACCGATTTTTTATCGCCCATATTATAAATGATGTTAAGTTTCAATGCATTTAAGACTTAGGGCACCAACATGGGAGCGGGGGAGGGCATGCCTTTCTTTTATTTTACTTGTGATATGTCTTATTGACTACTTGACATTCTACACACTACAAATACCAATAAGCAATTTTATTCTTATATCATATCTGTATATAGAGTAAAAGTAGAAGGTGTTACCATCAAAACTTTTTTGAGGTTGCATATTTTGAAAAAGCCGGTGAATAATTACCATTTTCAGTTATCCTCGGTAAATGATAGGATCCTAAACTTGTCGAACAGACTCGTTAGAATTGCATTAACTTAAATTTGACGCTCATTGTGATGCCACTCTTTTTATTCTAAACCGAGAGATAGAATACATCATAGCCATATAGACTGCCGAAGAGACAATTAGGCTTGGAATTGTGGCCCCTATTTGTGGCAAATCTGGCATATATATCGGTGACAAAGATGACAGAAGATAGTATACCAATACACCTAGCGACCATGCAACAAATGCAGGATAACCTATCTTGTTTGTATTCTTATCAAAAAGAGCATCATGACTGTAGTGAAACCGTTTTAGAATATAGTAATCAGATAATACTACTCCGAATAATGGAACAAACACCGCTCCTATCAGCAGGAGAAATGTTTGGTATTCTGCGATTGGAATGATGTTGGCCATTATAACACCAAATGCTGTAAATCCAATGATCAAAACTCTTTGATCAAGTTTTGGAAATATGTTCTGACTTGATACTGCGGCCGAATATACGTCTGCGAATGTATTATCTGTTTCATCCACTATAAGTACCAGCATAAGGAAGCCAAACAACATTGATTGGATTGCACCAATTATAATAATAATATCAGACGTACCTAGAAGGACACCACCTAAATAAAAAAGAACATTGGTCATTGCAAAACCTGTCACTGTCGCCTTAAAGGCGCTGTTACTATTCTTTGCAAATCTGTTGTAATCAGCAGCAAGTGGCATCCAAGACACGGGCATTGCTATCACTATATCAAGTGCAGTGAAGAAAGACATGCCATTACCATGAGTTGATAACAATATTGATAATTTGTCTGACAATAACAATGTAATAATAATTATGATTGATGATGCATAGACTGCCCAGATCGCAAATTTTTCCAGCCATTGTCGAACAACGGCTAGAGGACCGATAAGTCCCAGAAGAGCTGTAATCGAACCAAATATCATAGTCCAAATATAAAAAGGAATTATCTTGCCAACCAGCATATGAGCAGCAGTGGACATTATCGTTATTTCAAATATAGTCCATCCAAGGAGCTGCACGACATTTAATACTGCGGGAAGGTAGGAACCTCGAATACCAAATGACGGCCTCATACTAACCAGTGAGGGAATTGCGTTATCGCTACCAATCTTTCCAGCTAAAGCCAGTAGAATAGACCCTCCAACAGATCCTACTAAAATTGCAAGAAACGCATCGACGAAGCTTGCATCAGAAAGAAATGAACCAGCAGAAAAAACTAACAATCCTACCCCTAGGCTGGACCAAAGAACAAAGAATTCCCTGCCTCTAAGTAATCTATTATGGCGGGGTACTGGATCAATGCCCCACTGGACAGAATTCTTGAAGAAATTCATATTATTGGACTTTCTATTCTAACTGAGGTAAATTAAATGGTATGTAAGTGTATGCCTGCATGTAATAATGGCTGTTTATTACTTACTTGAATTTCTGTCTATTACCAGTGTGAGAATATTGAATTTCTGTCTATTACCAGTGTGAGAATACACATCATGTTCATGATTATGGTCGACTTCTTAAATCGCTGTGATGTTATTACATCATCGTAGAGTAAGATGTGCAGGTAACTGTTCTTCAATTGCAAAATATTAGATACTAAAATCAAGACAATTATAATCTTAACAAAATATGCGGATTTGTTTCTTGTTCCATAATTTATTTGACAAAAATGATATCAAACTGGAACAGAAAATTGTGAATGACTGGAATTTTTCTGGTTTATGTATGAAGTAGTAAATTATGCTTTGTTTCTATATTAGGATACTCTTTAACCTGAAGTTCTTTCGATCCAAGTTTGAAAACAGGACCGATAGTATAATTTTAGTTAGTTACGATACATTCCATTTCTTTTTCTTAGTTTCATATTCTTCCCTGGAATACCTCACAGTAGCGGGATGTCCCATTACGACCGTTTCTGGTGGCACATCTTTAGTTACTACAGAACCCATTCCAATCACGCTATTTCGACCAACATGAACTCCTGGTTTGAAGACAGATCTCCCGCCGATAATTGCACCATCTTCCACAGTAACACCAATCATTTTTGGACTCATTGGATATGGATCATTGGTAAATGCAGCACATGGACCTATGAACACGTTTTTTCCAATGACAGTCAGTGGAGGAATATACACAGAACCTTCGATTCTAGTATTGTCGCCAATCTTGACGTTGTAGTCAATGTGAACTAGAGATCCGATCGACACATTGTCCCCGATTTCTGTATTATCTCCTACGTAACTAAAATGCCATATCTTTACATTTTTGCCAATTTTTGCAGCTTTTGAAATATAGTTAATAACTCCAAAAGAAGAATTGTTCTCTTGTAAACTCATTCTATCTTACTCACTTCCTGCTTTACAAATGCCATGGGTTCCCATACTTAATAATTTTATCTGGTATTTGGTCATGCCAAGTCTCTAGAAATTCAATGTCTTTTTCCTTTTCACGTAATTCATCAGGCAACATTACGGGTATTTCATCCATGATGGGATAAAACCTTGAACACTCAGAACAGAACAATATGCCTTCTTTTATTATAGATTCGTTGACGCTAGGATCACTAACAGTATTGATTTCGTATAATTCCAATGGATAATGCTTGTCAATTGGGCAAGCGAGTATATCAAGTAAGGATTTCCTCATGATCTATTTCAGATCCATATAGATTGGAGATCCAGTGTTACTACTCAACAGTGCGGCCTCTGCAACCTTAGTAACATTTGTTGCATCCTCAGCAGTTACTAAAGGCTTATTTCTTTTTCCTTGTATAGCTTCAATAAAACTTGACAACTCTAAGGTCAATGGTTCTTGAAATTTATGACGTCTTGGAATTATTGTAGATTCTGCCTGCTCAATTTTTATGTCTTGAGTAAGGAAATCTCCGCTAATTATGCCTTCGGTACAAACTGCCGAAAATGTTCGAACTTTCTGTGGAGTGATCCAATTTGAAGCGATTATTGCAACTTTTTGTTCGTCAAATCCTAGCATTATAGTGGCGAAGTCCTCATAAGAGTGAAATTTTTTGCCGGCCCTAGCAAAAACCATTTTTGGACCACGATCAAACAGGAACATTGCAGTATCTATGTCATGGACAGAGGTATCATAGATAACTCCGACATCTTTAATGTGAAGTGGCATTCTATTCTCTCTATGAAATTCCATCATTAAAAGGTCTCCGTAACTTTTATCCTGAATTATTCTTTTCAGATCTTGAACAGCAGGATTAAATCTTTCAACGTAGCCACAAGTCAATATTACTTTATTCTTCTTTGCCATCTCTACAATTTCTTCACACTCCAAAGACGAGAATGATAATGGTTTTTCGACAAAGACATGACAGCCACTTTCTATGACCTTACTCGCAACATCACGATGGGTTTTGGTAGGAGTACAGACCAAACAAGCATCTAGATCTCTTTCATTATTAAGAAGGTCTTCAACTGATGAGTAAGATGTTGTGTCATACAATGTGGCTATTTCTTTTGCTCTTTCAGCCGACACATCACAAACCGCAGCGAGTGCCCCAAGATCGTGAAGAACTCTTGCATGATTTTTACCCCAACCGCCTATGCCTATTACAGCTATTTTTGAATGTAGATTATTCTTCACACTTTCTACCATACTGGTGTTAACCAATCCATATACTTCTTTAGCTTGCCAGATACTAGCTTCTCGTATTTCTGTCTGATACTTCTTGTGACTAGGTCCTCTTTACCACTCCCTACGTCATGTCCATCAATCTTTGTAATGGCTACTATTTCAGCTGCAGTTCCAGTTAGGAATAGTTCGTCTGCTAGGTATAATTCTGTCCTTGAGATGGGTCTTTCTATAATTTCATACCCCATTTCCTTGGCAATTGAGATAGTAGTATCTCTAGTTATTCCCTCGAGTATAGAATCAGAGGTTTGGGGTGTGTAGATCGCGCTATTCCTTACAAGAAAGATATTTTCACCCGATGCTTCGCTTACGTTTCCGTTTCTATCCAGTAAAATGGATTCATCAAATCCAATGCGTTTGCTTTCTTGCGTTGCAAGGATTGAGTTCAAATAGTTACCTGCAGCTTTTGCCATGGGCGGAGTAGAATCACCATCAATTCGCCTCCATGTAGAGACGCATGCAGAAATTCCTTCAACTTTGAAGTATTTAGCAAATGGAAATATTATGATAGTTGTGTGAGTTGGTGAATCTTTAGTTACATTGAGATCTATTCCATGGACACCTACGAATGTGAGAGGACGTATATAACACGATTCTTTTATCGACGTCTTTTTAATCAATTCTACAGTGGCATTACAAAGTTCTTCAACGGAATACTTTATTGAGATTGAATAAACACCTGCGGACCTATGAAGCCTCTGCATATGATCCCTAAGCCTGAAGATAAACAGATTGTTGTCGGTAGCATATGCACGTATACCCTCGAAAACCGCAGAACCATAGTGTAATGCATGAGTCATAACTGGTACCTTTGCCTCTTCCCATTTTACATAATCACCATCAAACCAGACCAGTTCTGCACCTTTCGTCTTCATAAAAGGCAAGTCGATGATTGCATTATAAAAGTCTTCAAAAGTGAACTATACCGTCTGCAGGAAATTTCATACCTATTATCTTTATAGTCCTATCCTGCATTTGTGCAAATTGTTCGATTATATGCCAGCTTTGCTTAATAACATCCACAACTCTTTCAGGCACCAGGTCGGTCCATAGAAGGCTAGTCTGTGTTTGTTTGGTGCTTCTTCCCATCTTTGATAAAGCTTCATCATACATCAGTTCCTTTACTTTTGAAGCAGAAATTTCCAACCTTCTTGACTTGATAGGATGAAGGTTATACATACGTAAAGCTATCCTCTCTGCGGTATCGCCTGTATAAGAGATGAACTCTCTTTCCTTTACATTTCCCAGTATCTGTTTTCGTAATGTCCATGAAGATGGTGAAAGAAAAGGAGGGAGATACCTAATGTATGGTGACACAAAAGAGTAGTCTGGAAGAACTTTAATATTATCAAATTTGTCGAATAATCTTTCCAGCATTGTTTTTCTAATTTCGTAGGAGAATGGAAATGTTCTTGTGTTAATTTCATTTCCGCTTTTAAAAAAAATTACGGGGTAAACATAGACGTGATTGTATTGCTTAGCAAGATTCGAAATAATGCTTTCGTGTGCTTTAGTGACAGGATTTAGATGAGCCAGATAGAGAGCGGCAATTTTTTCCAAGTATCAATTATACAATTATTTCACGTATATATGAACAAAAAGTATAGGAGACTTAGACCTTCTTAACCTCAATTTCAATTGTTGAAACGTTACGTGTTCTGCCATCCTCTGCCTGTACTGTTTCAGAGCCTATACGGACTTCACCTATTTTGTAACCTGCATTCTCCATTCGTTTCAGAATTATCTGTGAGACGTCTACTGCTCTTCCAATGCTTAAACCCCTTGCCTTAATAGTAACCGATGGTTGGTTCGCCAGTTGTATAAGTGTAGATGTAACATAAGCCATCAGAGGTTTCTTCCCAATGTATATAGAATCTCGTGGTCCGTCTCTTTGTTGTGCTTGAGCATTTGGTTGTGCTTGAGCATTTTGTTGTGATTCTGCTTCAGACATAAAAGGTCATAATCCAAAGGATAATTTAAATCTAAAAGTAGTTTTGTCCGACTGAATCTGCGTTCACGTAGCTACAGTTTGGTAAGCCGTAGCCAGTCGGACCAATATTGTAGCAATAATTTTCTTTGATGGTAGAAGAGATTTCTCATGCCTCTTTCTCAATATAATTCCAATTCTTACAAGCTTTTCTAGTTTTCTTATTGATCCTTCATAATAAAATATTCCTCGTTGAATTGAACTTCGGGAGATGAAATTCATTGGGCAAGGAGGTGGCATATTGGAATGATCAAATGTGCATTCTGCGTAGAGAATTTAAATTGGGTTTATACTATTTCGGGATAAAGGAATGACGGTATTTCAGGAGTTCTCATTTCAAGGTCGTAAATCATCAATCTTATTTAATTAATGCTATTATGCTTAGTAGTAAACAGACTAACCATTATACTTTCAGATTTTGGAGCCTCCCTCCCCCTTTCGGGTTTGCTTGATTATATTTTGATAATGTTATGCAAGGACATATGGAATCAACAAAATTTCATACCCAAATGGATGAGCTAGAACAAGTTATCCTAAATGAAATAAGTGAGAATGAACAAGATATGCAACCTTCACATACCACATGGCATCTTGACAATCTGCTAGTTAAAAATCGAACATTGGATTGGGTTCTATACCAAATTCATAGATTGCAAAAACAACTAAATGATTACTGATGAGTAAAATCTACATTTGGTACTGATTTAGTGAATTGCATTTTCCAAGATCCGTCCGCTGTATCTACCGAATTCTTTATTTTTGGCAGATAAAAGTACTTTGTCAAATATAGATGGTACTGGTAACGATACGTTTCTATTTTAAATAACTAAGTCGATTTCCACAGATCTTTCCGATTATGTGATTTACTTTTCTTATGAAAGGAGATTCGAATCGAAAAAAGATCGATAAGCCTGTTGTAATTGATAACGTGAAAAAAATGCGAATTTCCTGTCGTAGAAATTGCTTTTCTTCATGATAAGCGAACAGTAATGCAAAAGGCTATGAAACTATGAGAATAATTAAAGAGAATAATGTTAAGAAGCTTCAATATAGCTTAGGAATTAATTATGATATCAGTATGCACAAATTTGAAAAATTTTTATTAGTTTCGATAATTGGCGGAATAGCTAGCGGTTTTCTATTTGCTATGTTCTTTTCCCCTATAGGATGATTAACCAGATAATGAACGAACTTACTGTACTCGCTGTCGAGTTATTAATTAATTGAAATATGGGTTACCTTTAAAATGCCAATGGATAAAAGGTCTTGATCTGCTAATGAAAACAGGACTTATTCCCGTTACTCTTATTTGTGCCATACTTGTTACAAACGTTTGCATTCTTAATAATAATATTGTAAATTCAGTCTATGCTCAGACTAACAAAGATATTTTCAGAAGTAAAAGTGACCATCAAATTTCAGGTCATGAAGGGCCGCCGTATTTGGGCGTAAATATACGGGGGTATTATACTAGCATGCCTCAGTCAAGAGAGGGATTAAAGAATCCATTTCCTGCTAATTATTATGAAAATAGTTTAGAGTTACTCTCAAAGACGAATGTTATCGATCATGTGCGCTATAGATTTTATTGGGAATCGTATGAAAGGGATCCAGGTACATTCATTAAAGAACTGGAATACATAGCGAAAACAGCAGACAGATACGGAATAAAAGTAATATATGATAATCATCAGTTCCACACCTCTTCTTGGTTGAGTGCTGGACGTGGGACTGGGTTTCCAGCATATCTCTTCAACGACCCGCTATTATACAAGCAGGCAAGTGGAGGGGCATCCAAGTACTCTGCTGCAGAGAAATGGTGGACTAATTGGTGGGACAGGACAATTAAGAGTACGAATGGTACAGATGGGTGGACACTTCAAACTGAATTTCTAAAAAAGATAATAAGTACTGTTGATAAGCATCCTAGCACTTTAGGCTATGAAATTCTAAGTGAACCACAAGTGCACAATAAAGATCAGTGGGAAAAAATAGGTAAATTCAATACTTTCATGACAGATGAACTCCGAAAAGTCACAAACAAGGCTTTAATATTCAGCATGAATGTTCCTTTAGATCTAAAAAATCTAGTAGAAGTTAATTCCCAGAACATGGCCAAAATGGCTCCAAAGAACAAAGAAAATGTAATATTCAAGATGAGCATGTATGGAATCCCTTCAGGTAAATATCAGACTGAGAAGCTCCAATTGTTCTTGAATGCAAGCCAAATAGCTGGTGTTCCACTATACATTGGAGAATGGAATAATGTAAAGCGAATTGGCACTGTTAATGAAGAAGGTAAACTAATCTGGAAGATAAGTGCTAATGTCAGTGACATAAGCCAGACAGATGCAAACATGATCGTTGAGAAATTCAAGGGGCTTAATATATGGGGAATGGCTTATTGGGATTGGAGCTTTGTCCATAACGAGATCAAGAACTTTAATCTAGTTAACATTACGTACGACAAAGTAAGTGGAGAAGGAGATATTCACCCTACTAAATATTTTGAGATAATGAAAAAAGCTTATCAGAATGTGTATGGATAACCTACTGATAGTTCATTATGGCACTAAATCATGCTCAATTTATTAAAATACCCTGGTAGAGAAATTAGTCGTACTTTGATCTTTCGCGTCCAACCAAAGTAGAAGATGAGATTAATCTTGCTCACAGGTCACTAGGTCGAAACTCGGCTAATTGATATTTGTTCATATCCTCGATTTAGGGAGCTGAATGGTAAAAATATTACGCTATACATATTTCTTTGACGATATCGAACGTGTTGCCTGAAGGCACATCCTTGATAATGTATGTAATCTTGTAGTCTCCTTTCGGGAACGGTTCGTACTGACTTAAACTCACCAACAAATACAGTTCCGTATTTTTCTGATGTGATATTACTTTACTAACAGGTAATGTGAAGGTGAATAACTGCTTACCAATCTATTCATTTGCCCTTAATATGGAATATTAGGATACGCTTATGTAGGTGGTTTTTTGGCCCGCTTAGGGCCTTATTTTGTAATGTAACTAAACTTCTGGCTGGAAAAGTATAAAATAGTCGGCTAGAATTGAAGGTTGAATGTTAATCTATAGCGCTAAGATAATAATTGCAATACTCTCTTTAGTGATAATGAGCTCTGCCGTTATTCAAACATCCTATAGTCAACAACCTACTTCAAATTCTAGTTTGGGTTTGACTATGATTTCCAATAATAGTCAAACAGATAGTACTCCTAATGTAATGAAGTATGAAGCTGCTAGAGAGCAGTTCCTTAAGTCCTGGGACCAAGTAGAATTTGAACCTCGAGTGGCTACTTTTGTGAATGAATCAGAAGTAATAGGTAATGGTCAATATCAAGAACATTCTAATGTTTTTCCTCCTGGCGAAAATATAGTTCTATATGTGCAACCGATTGGTTTTGGTCATAAACAAATACAAGGACAAAATGGAGAAAAATTATATTTGATGAACTTTACCGCTGATATTGTTCTAAGTACGAAGAATGGCACAATAGTTGGCGGAGGACAGGATATTACACTTTCACAGCCTATCTCACACTATCGCAATACGGAGTTGTATACTACATTAACGGTTACCCAAAAGAATCCGTTTCCTGCAGGGGATTACATATTCAAATATACCTTGAAAGATCAAACAACAGGTAAGAGCTTTGATATAACCAAAGATGTTACTATTTCGTAGTGAACTAATTATCAACTGTACATCTATCTTTACTTCATTTCCTGATTCTACGGCTCGATGATTGTACAATCCATCGTAAGAATCAATAAACTGCGCCTTATCGAATGTCAGAATACTGCCCGTGTTTTTTCGGTCTAAATCGGTACTGAACTTATCGGCTATAAATTTAGAGAATGCATTTTGATAGATCGGTCCGTACTCGAAGGTCACGTATTGCGTATCGCTATATAAGTTTCCTTTAATACCATTTTCTTCTGTTATCTTTTTCCAAATGTCAGAATAAAAAATATCTACAATATTTGATTCTGTCCTGGCATTGATTCATCTATTATTCACCGTCACTACTAAGTTAGCGTGACAATGGTACATAACTGGGGACATGCAAAATCTTTTACCTCCAGAAGGCTGTAACAGTATCACTGATTATCCTGATTCATCTAAATCTTTAGAATTGTTCTTATATAAAGGAATATCTACGTATGTTTATTGTAAGCGTTTTTATTTCCCTTTAATTCCGATCAATATCCTTACTGAAAACTAAAATTTATTTCTTATTTGAAACTGTATCAGTATCTTTTTCCATGAGTAAAGTCACTAATTTCTGACGTTCTTCATCTTCAATCCCAGTATTTTCATCAATAACGTCTATTACCTTTAACACTGAAAAGTGTTGAACTGCTTCGTCTATTTGAAGACAAGCCTGGTACATCACCTGTCCGAACGCCGTCAGCCTGAAGAACCCTTTGATTCTCTTGATTAGCCCTGTTTCAAGCATTAGACTTGTCCTAGAATAGTATTCCTTCTTCGTAAGACTGCCTAGTCTTCTTAGATCCTTACTACCTATTCCATTTTTTGTGGCAATGGCAAAGAATAGTTGCAATGACTCTTGATCTGCAATCACTCTTAAAGCTGATGAAGGCATCCTGTCCATATTGTTATTGACAAATAGCCAGAACAGTGTTAAAAAGAATCTAGAGAATGATTATGAAAAAAGATCTAGTAAAGGCTATTTATTACGAATCTTAAGAGATTGTGCGTCACAAGGCAAAGATATGTCATATTAAAAATCAGACCAATTTGTCAATCGGTTGGCAAGTTTTAATTTATCTTAATTAATATTTGAAAATCACCCTGTTAAAGAGACAAGAATTTTCTCGAAACGGAAACTTTTAATGGTGATGTAGGTTTACGGAGATTTAATTGAGGTCTTTTCCAATTTTTGATACTTTTGTTTGTTGACACTATTGATACGATCTATTTTTAGACCGACAAACTACTTGTATACTAATCTTAGTTCTTGAACTGATAATTTACATAAGGATTTGATATCGTTAGAGATATCAAATTAACTTTGACCGGAATTGTATAAAATACCGCGCACCAAATTACTGATTGTAAATAAATGCTTGGCATACATTTGTACACCATTCTTTACATACATAACAAAGCACTCAGTATGAATTCTTACTAGAAAATGAATCCAGATCCTTTAATACGCTGTCTCAATATAAATTCAAAAGAACGTGAATTAAAATGTTCAAGAATTTATTTAAGAAGATAGACAGCGTATTTGGCATTCAAGAAGAATCAGACATTGGACCTGAAGAAAAATTCTTTTTTGATATAGTTGGCTATTCTGACATAAAGAAACTGTTTATGAAATCAATAGTTTCAAAGGAACCTGTACATATACTGTTGACAGGTCCCCCTGCCTCTTCGAAGACGGTCTTCTTGTTAGAAATGGCTGAAGAACTAAATGATGCCTATTACCTAGATTCTGTGGGTGCTTCTGGGCCTGGCATGGTTGGACACCTATTTGAAAATGATACCAAATACCTATTAGTTGATGAAATTGACAAGATGAAAAAGAATGACCAAGCGGCTCTGCTCAATGTTATGGAGACGGGAATTCTTTCGGAGACAAAGTTAAAGGGAAAAACTAGACAAAAGAAGATGAAATTGTGGATATTTGCTGCAAGTAACGAAGCTACAAGATTAATTCCACCACTAAGATCAAGATTCATGGAGTTGCATTTAGAAGAATATAGTTTTGATGAATTCATAGAGATTACCAGTAGACTGCTCAAGAAGAGATACCATTTGGAGCGAATTATAACTGAAAGAATAGGATATTCTGTGTGGAATAAAATGAAATCTAAAGATATCAGAGACGTGATAAAGATTGCAAAGCTGACGAGATCGCTATCTGATGTAGACTGGCTAGTAGATGTACAAATGAAATATGGACGGAGAAAGGATCCTTGAATTAAGTTTGAGGAGCGAGTTAATCATTTATCGGGCCCAAGGCTGCTATTGCGGTAGTTAACAATATGAAATCGAACAATTATTGGTAACAGTTAGATTCAAGTAATATCATTCAAATAGATCTAGCGGAAGAGTTACCATTGGGAAGTGTTTGATACGATATTCTTCAACGTTCATCAATTCAGTGCTCTTAAATTATGAATCATCACTCAAACGATAGGATCTGTCCCGTAAATTAGAATTGCAAATGTTTTAACGCGTTGACACCTTAAGCTTCACTTTCAAATAGAAAATCAGAAGCTCTGGAAATAGGATAATTTACTGTACCAAATTAATCAAAATGAGCTTTATAAAAAAAGTATTGGAAAACCGCTTAGGTTATTCCTAGGTTCGGAAACGAAGCCACGCTTATTCCAAGTTCACCCTGTATCTTTCTTATTTTGGTGGCATATTCTACCATCTTGGGATTGTTTGCTTGGACCTTCGCGATTCTATATCCTTTCCACGCCTTACGCAATGCACCCCAACTTTGTCCAACGGTAAAAGTAGAGCTTGTTGCAGATGCAGTTGTTTGCTGAACAGACATTATTGCTGACATGTTATATGAGATGAATAGAAAATGACTACTTACAGTCCAGTGTTAAACTTCTCAAATAGGAAGCTAAAAAAATTTTCATGAGATTGAGTTAGCAGAATAATATGTATCACACTCAATTTTGGAGAATTTTAAGTTGAGAATTCCCTCTTCCGAAGTGAAACTGCATAGCACTCTATCAAAGCTATATATGAATACCCTTCTGCTTATATTCAGAAGGTACATTTTTCCATTTTTTCATTTCTTCGGGCCTTTATTAAGACCAAACTTTGCATGTAATCTCAATTTTTATTAATCGTTGTCAACATGTAGGAAGGCTCCTGAGAATATCAAACTAATTTTGAGTCGTGCGGTCGGCCACCTCAGAAGCGCGCCCATAATTCCATTTTATGTGAACTTGGATTTATAGTTGAAAAGTTGGTCGCTCTGTCCAACTTGTCATATAATGGCGTATGACGGGAGTTACGTCATGAGGTCATGAGAGTATTGAGTCACACCAATTCTCCACCAATCAAGAATTGATTTAGCTCACCGTATCACTAGCGATATAACGTCAGTGCATAGATCAAGATTTAACGTACAGCGAAGCAAGTCTCTGGTAATAATGGGAAAACCTTTACTTCTCAAAATGTTTCAAGTCTTATGTCTCATAATAGTTGGACTCGCTACTATCGTACTTCTTATTGTAATTTTCGGATATGTTGGTATATTATCACCTGAACAGATAGAATCTTTAGACAAGTTAGGAACTGGAGTATTAAATCAAAAACCCAGCTGAGCTGTAGCAGTCGGCTATTTTAGATTTGAAGTATTACTTTGAATCCTTAAAATGTTTGGTTTTTTTATCTTCTTTTAAGTCTACAGGGGCAGTTTCTTTTTTATAGATTTTTGGAACTTAGTGGCTTACGAGCTTTAAAACCTGATCCTTTACATGGCGAAATAATTCTATTGTTAAATGGGCGTATTCTGTCATGTGGTCATAATTTGTATCGATTAGACAGTAACCTATTTGGATTTCCTGATTTAGGTTTTTATTGACCAGATTCATGTAATCTATTGATATGCTGACAAAAAACTACTCGATCGTTGTAGCAGTAGATGGTTCGGAAGTGTCGATGAGGGCAGTAGATTATGCAGTTGAATTAGCCAAACATGAGGAGAATTCCCTTCTAATTCTTCTGAATATACTCAACATAGATATGGCAAAACAGTCAGCGTCTTCGTTTATTGCTGCACCAACCTACGGTTTGGAAGAATATGAACAACATAAAAAAGAAGCTCTCAAGTGGTTAGATGAAATTAAGATGAGCTGTGAGAAAAGGGGCGTCATAACAGAGCTAGAAATTTTGGGCGGTCCATTACCGATAGCAAGCTCAATCGTTAGTTACTGTGAAAATCGAGGTGTTGATCTAATAGTGGTGGGAACAAGGGGGAAGTCAGGTTTTAAGAAGCTGTTACTCGGAAGTGTAGCTTCTGGCATTGTCACTTATGCACATTGTCCTGTATTAGTAGTAAAGTGAGTCATGAAGTATTAATTAGTAATAATACAATAGATGATCGTCGGAATGAAATGTTTTTATCCGTTACACAAAATAAAAATCTCATTCATATCCTACCGCTCAACCATTGTGCACCTGCTAATCTCTATACTCAATATCAGCACTCATTACAGTGTGGTCCCAAGGACAATTCATTCATTTTATGACAAACCAAAACGAAATGACAGAGGTGAATGAAGTATGTACCTTTTGTCAATTCTATTTTTTGCGTAGGATGGATATCAGTCACAATTCCTTGTGCTAAAGGTCTATATAATAATAATTGCAATGAATACTATTGTCGGGTCGTAGTGTAACCATCAAGAAGATCCTAGTTGCAGTGGATGGCTCTAAACCTTCTTTGGACGCCGCGGAATATGCTATTCATCTTGCCGAAAAACATGAGGCTGAATTGACCTCATTGTATGTTGTGTCTCCTGACATTAGATATGGGTATATAGAAGATGCTCTAACACCCGCACTGCCTGGCCCTCTTAAAGAAATTGTCATGATGGCGGTGGAAGGAGGGCAGAAACACGTAGACGAAGTGAAAAAAAGGGCATCCAAAACTAACATTAGCCTTAACACTGACGTTATCATCAGTAATACGTCTGTTGTGAAATCGATTGTGGAATATGCTGAAGAACATAAAATAGATTTAATTGTTATTGGGACGAAAGGTCTGTCAGGAATCAAGAAAATGTTGCTAGGTAGCACAGCTTCTGGTGTAGTAACATATGCTCATTGTTCCGTCATGGTAGTAAAATAACTGTATACAGCTAAGAATTCAATACTTCAGGTTCATTAAGGTTAGAACGGGAAATTTATTTTCAGCTTCCATTCTTTTCGTTCCTTGTCTGGATCCTCCATATAAAGATCTGATAGTCAAATACAAGATACTATGCGAGATATAATAAAGAAATTGGTTTTCATCTCCTAGCTATCCACACACCATAAAATTACGTAGTAAGGACACTGGGGTGCATCGGTAGCAAAATGAGCCTCTTATAGTGATCATAAAATGGCTCTCGGGTACACTACATCATAATAAATAGCAGATGTTGACACCATAGTATTTAGTTGTTCTCAAAAATATTAGTCCCAGTTGACGGCTCGGATATTTCATACAGGGCATTAGATTCCGCTCTGTTCCTTTCAGAAAGGTTGGGGTCAAAGATCACAGCAATCCATGTCATAGAGAAGGTGCCAACTGTTTACATACAGTCACAAAAAATCTTAGATGAAATATTGGAGACCCATAAGAATGAAAGTCAAAAGATCCTCGATGAATGTTCATCGATTGCTACCAAAAAAGGAATAGCCATAAACACGATTCTGCTCGAAGGCAATCCTGCTTCGACAATTCTTGAATTCAGTCAAATGGAAAAATACGAGGTCATTATCATTGGAAGTCGAGGAATGGGGCACTTCAAGGAATTGATATTGGGAAGTGTATCAAGCAAGATTCTTCATCATTCATTATGTCCAGTTTTATTAATAAGATAATTCTTATTGGAATCCCAAGAAAAATATGACACTAATGAACAACTTGAATAGGTGAACCTGTAGGATGGAGACAACCACCCTGCTATATTCCATAATTGATCGTATAGGCAAACAAAAAATTCGGAGCGAACTTACTTCTGATATTGAATCATCGAGATATTACAATGAGATGATAATGGCTAATTGCGAAAAGCATATCGAAGCTGCGGATGAAGATGCTTTAGGCGCACTTTGTGAAGGGTTATTTCATTTCATGTTAACGGTCTGCTCTTTACCTTCTATGAGAAAAGTTCAAATCAATAATACGGTTCTGGATATAGTAATCCCTAATCTCCGTACGTTGAAGACTTTTCCCAACAAAGCGCTCGTTTTATATATATAGTGAAAAAGACCAACGATATGAATCAAGAGAAAATTAATACTGTTACAAGATTTCAACCAGAGTACAAAAATCTATGGTTAATATCAAAGAGACCACTTTCTAGCGGGTACATAAACTACATAATTTGCCCAGAGAGAAAGTAATACCATCATTCGAAAGACGAAACTACCGAGACATCATAGTAGATATTCAAAAATTTTTGAAAGAGACCGGTGATTAAAACCTTAGGTTTTTTCAATAGTAACGCTCCCAATCTACTTTGGCTTCACGTAATAATCTGAGCTACAATTAGTCCTGCTCAATTTAGATGAGGTTAAGGAATAAATGTCATAAATCTTACTAGTTGATCCGTTCACAGGCGGTAATTTTTGAGTTTAAAAAATTTCACAGTAAGCAATATAAAAAATGATGGCACAAAGGTTTTTGCCAATTTTCTAATTAAACATTCCTTGTGTTGTTCATTTGATTTTACTTTACTTTACCTAATCTCATTTGTACCTATACTACATTTATCGCCTCTGACTAGTATTAAGAAAAGAGTTCAAGCTTGATTGTAAAAAAATAGACTGCGACTTGTTCAATATTAAAGGGTACTATGAAATGATTCCTGTTCATGTTTTTTTAGCATTGTAAGCACATAACTGTCAATTTATGCACATTTACAAGGACTGAAATATGCTATTATTTAGAAAGAATCTATGATCAGAAAATCATCTATCACAATAATTAGTGCTACATTAATTGTTATAGGACTCATTGCAGGGCTCTCCATTTCAAATCAAGCATATTTGCAAGGAACGGAAAAGAAAGTTCTTAGACTTGGATTCTTTCCAAACATTAATCATGCCCAAGCAGTAATTGGGGTAGGCAATGGAACCTTTCAAAAGTCCTTGGGGGACAACATAGAGATCAAACGATTCATCTTTAATGCAGGACCCTCGGCTATCGAAGCGTTATTTGCTAAACAAATTGATGCCACATATGTGGGTCCAAATCCCGCAATAAACGGATATATCGTATCAGGTGGAAAAGACGTGAGGATAGTGGCAGGTGCATCAAGTGGAGGAGCTGTATTCGTTGTCAGGAATGATTCAGGGATTCAATCACCCAAGGACTTTGCAGGCAAAAAGTTTGCCTCACCTCAATTAGGGAATACGCAGGATGTAGCACTCAGAAAGTATCTTTTGGATAATGGATACCAAACAAAAGAACATGGAGGAAATGTGGAAGTCGTTCCTGCCAAAAATGCGGATATCTTGACACTCCTACTAAAGAAACAAGTTGATGGAGCATGGGTGCCAGAACCTTGGGGAGAACGCTTTATCAAAGAAGCTAATTCAAGACTGTTCCTAGATGAGAGAGACTTGTGGCCAGATGGTAAGTTCGTAACTGCGAACATTCTTGTAAGAACAGATTACCTTCAAAATAATCCGGATGTCATAAAGAAACTTTTGGCTAGTCATGTCGACGAAACACAATGGATAAACACTCATCAAGACGAAGCAATAAAGCAATTCAATATTGAGTTGAAAAAACTTACTGGACAGATAATTCCAGAGGATATTCTAAAGCAATCTTTACCAAGACTGGAGTTGACATGGGATCCTATAATATCATCATTGATCAAGTCTGCAAATGATGCATTTGATATTGGATTCCTTGGTAAAACGCGACCAGACTTATCTGGGATCTATGATTTAAAGCTTCTAAATGAAGTTCTTAAAGACAAAGGACTACAGACAATAGACGAAAGTTCTAGAGCCGGTAACGCTACAAAAACAGCAACTAATGCTACATTAACAACAGCTTCTAATACTACAAATGCAACAAAATAGTAGGTTGGTAGTGTAAAATGACATCTACATACATATTAGAAAGCTCCTATGCCCGGCCAGAAATCCTAATGGTGCACAATGGCTACAAGACCTTATAAATAACAAAACACTTGAATTGCGCAAGTCGATAATGATCAATTTGTACACATTTCGACTAAGAAAGGTATAGTCCGATAGGTAAAATAATGATCTATGATTGTTCACATTTTAGAATCAATGAGGTTCCCAGATATGATTAGTTCAAAGCCATTCTGATTGAACTGGATAGTACACCTTTCTTCTAGTATCATCCAAGCTGTTCCTCTCGATTATGAATCCTTGGTCTCTCAAGTCTTCTATTGCACTCTGAATTGTTCTTCTAGGTAAATGAGTTATGTTAATTAAATCGCTCTGTTCAATTGGATATTTTGTATTTATTAAATAATAAATGAACTTTGAAGCAGGACCTCCTCCAATTTCCTTCTGCATGAACGACATACCAAATGAGGATTTAGAAAGAAACCCTCTTCTCTGAGATTCTATTGAAACAACATGGTCCATTGCAATCTCGGCAAGATTTACACGTTGACCAAATTCGGCTACCAGGGCAGATTGCTGTGATTCAAGGGGAGCTTCAAAAATGAAAGTGTTTGGAGGGTATTTTGCGGTAAGAGCAGCGAGATAGTTCCATCTAATCGCACCATTTTCATTATATATTCCTACATTGATACCTTCGTTGGCTTCAAGAATTACCTTCTTCGCACCAACACTTAGTGCTTCCTCGACCTTCGATAGTGCATTGTCAATCCGAAGTTGATGGCGAGGATCCTTCTTTCCTATTTTCCAATTAAATTTTAAGTCTGCAGCAAGAACTGATTCAGCTAACCTCTTCTTTCTATCTTTATCTAAATCAATATTATTCTCACCAATTTCTATTATATCAAACCCGACTCGAGCAGACTCCTTAAGGAACTCGTCAAAAGTATCTTCTGATATCGCATATTCTGTAAGCGTACTTCCGGTCGAAACCATAATATCAAAACCATGATAAAATTGTATTTTTTTCTTAAGAAAGGAATCTGGAATTAATAATGGAAATGCGCTGTAAATCTTAACCACGTCAATCATAGGTGCTATGATTTCGAAGTTTTCTCTGTCAAACGCTCGAAGTTTATCAATAGTATAAGATAATCCCTCTTCGCGAGGCTTCTTGGCGTCTACTCTGTCTTTGACAAGCTCATCTAACAATTGGGTCACTATTTGAGTAAAATTTGCATATATGGAACGTAGGATATATGCAAAACATGAATATGGTATTATCTACAGGATGTTTTCCTTCATCATGTATTATACTTTGCATATTTGCTTACATTATTCACTATTTCTTATAGTTTAAGTTATCTGTCATCCAAGTTTAATTTCAAAATTAAATCTGCTATCATTAACTTCTATGAACTGTTTCTTATTTTGCCGGAAGCAACTATTTAATCTTGAATCTTGTCTTACACATGCAGGAGAATAATGAAATTGTATTCAACTCAAATTCAATTTTAAAATGATTGTGCTAAATTGCATTATTGGCCTTGGGTTGCATTCTCACTTGAACTAGAAGCAGAAATGGAATTTCCTCCTGATTGCCCAAAGGTGGCGTCACTAAGTGGCATAAATCGTAAAAAACTACTCTATGTTAATTATATACGTTGATCACTATCAAGCAAGACTTGGATTCAATAACTTCAATGTTGTATGAGGTTTTCGAAATAGAGCCATTTAAGCGAGACTATAATTCTGTATTTGGACAAATTGCTAACATTCTACATCGTTATAGTATAATTGAGAACCCAAGAAATTTACGCCTTAGATTTACCTTGTTTATGCAAGAGTTTTTTGATGGTCTTCCTGAAAGTCAATGGAATCTAAAGGATCCTAAATTCCTTAAGCAATCTGAAGAATTTGCCATTGCAAAATTTAGAGAGTGGATATTAGAGCAGATCACTTAGTCTAGTCCTCATTTTCTGGACCTTCTTTCAGTTTCAATCCTGCGCCTTATCTAACGCCTGGACCAACGCTTTTCATGGTTTTCTCATCGAAGTAAAATTAATTTCTCTTTGAGTCCATAGTGTAACA
The DNA here is from genome assembly GCA_038201105.1 of Nitrososphaera sp. Taxonomy (GTDB): domain Archaea; phylum Thermoproteota; class Nitrososphaeria; order Nitrososphaerales; family Nitrososphaeraceae; genus TA-21. The sequence continues at coordinate 26,312 of JBBRRH010000038.1, forward strand.
TGATGCAATATCTTTATTCATATTCTTCAATATATTTTGAGTTTCATTTGAGAGTAACAGTAGAGTATCACAACCTACATTCAGCCTTTCCTTTGCTCGTGCTGCACTCGTTTCATTGGATATTTCTTCTCCTCTCTGATTTTCTGGATTCCTAGCGTTGGAAATTTTCTTGTCGCATTGAATTTGCAAAGTATTGATTTCTAATACAGTCAAGTATGTGTCAGTCTGAAGAGCAGAACACGGATCTGAAGAATTTCCTATAGCGTGAGATTGTGAAGTAGGAAGTGGCAATGATTGATCCAGCAATTCACAATCTACTGGAAATACTGATGAGGTATTTGCTAACTTACAAAATTCAATTTTCACCAACGTATCTAAACGGTCAATAATTTGCCTAAATTCTGGCAAAAATTGAACAATTACTTTCTTATAATCAGTGAATGCTTGTGGATCTTTGAGTTCTATTTCCTTCTGCAATTTTTCAACAAATTTACCAAATTCATACTGCGCCTCTGCTCGTGTTTCCCATTCTGAGCGGGCATGGACTTTGGAAGTAGAACAATGAACGCCCAATAAAATAACCACGACCATAACCATAGAGCATGTTAGAATATGTTTCGGTTCTGCCAATCACTCCTTTAGCTTCAACTAAACATATTGTTAAAGTTTTTGATTATCGATGTGAATTGATGAAATTCTTCTGTGCATGAACGAGGTATAGCAATAGGGAGATTGTTCCCATTCACATGCATTTGATTTCCAGATTAAGGAATCTAATTGATCCAATGAATGGGGATAAGATTCGACTCACCAATTGACTATGAAATGGATCCATAATTTACAAGTGATTTACATGGGTAATGATATCTTACTGATTATTTCATCCAGTCTCTATTTTCCAAATAATCTATCAATTTTATCATTTGCTCAATTCTGATCTTGCCCACAATTTGCTTGTGACAGCTTTCATAATGTTGAATCAACATCGCATTCTCCTCATTAGATAGTATACCGTTCTCCTCAACCAAATCAAAGAATTTGTCTTCCTTTCCAGTATGATCTGCTATAAAAACAGCGTATGATTTGAGAAATCTTGCAACTGGTTCTCTTGAGTCTGTGCCTTTTTGCCATGAATCCAAATGTCGGCTTAACATTCTGGCAATCCTCCTTCCAAGTTCATGTTCGATAAGAAATTTGCGGATATCTTCAGCAAAATTATCTCTATCTTCTGTTTCGGGGAAATACACTTTTTCCTCTTTACCATGGTGAAAGCTGTCTACGAATTCTTCGATAATTACAGAAATTATTTTGATGTCCTCGAGAGGGATAGGTGCGTTAGCAGAAAGTTTATTTGAACATTTCTGAGCAATCGAACCCAGTCTCCTAACAATTATGTGGTCTTCTTTTAGATCTTGTGTTGCACTCATTTCTCATGCGCGCTAGTACCTTTATAGTTTAACATCAACCAATATTAATGGATACTCGATATCTAAATAACTTAAGACAATTTGGGATGTATTAATAATATTGCATATTCATTATTTTTGAATTTCTAAAATCACCAAGTCATATAGATCAATACTTGTAAATTTGGCATCATTTACCAAACTATTACTTCTTTTGTCGGACTGTTCTTTTTCAAGATTACTTTAACACTTTGAGACTGCCGATAAAGGGAATCTCGTTCACAATCTGAATCTACATCGATTAATATGTGCTGATTTTCCTAAATTCTGTGCGATTGATCGAATGGAAAAACAACACTGGTTTTTGCCATATTCATAATTCGACTAATTAGGCCCTGGGTAGACATGCATGATGATGACTGGACATCACACGCATACTTTACGGCACCAGTATTCAGACACGGGGATTCATTGTGGACTAACAATCCAAGAAGGACTTCTTTTACCACCGGCATTAAACCAGCCCTTGCACCAAATGCACCTTTGGAATTAATTAGCCAGAACATCTTCGTTGCATCGTAACCTTTGGGAAAAATTACCTGCTTAGCCTCTGAAGCCTCTTTTGAATAATGATGTCCAGCTATTCTTATCCAACCTCTGGATAATATATTTACAATTTTCGCAAACTTTCCGCATGATAAACAGGTATCATCATAAATTAATAAAGGTCGTGAAAACATTGATGGTAGGTTCACTTGACTATTCATATTCTTATGGGTCTATCTCATTATTATTATTTTTTGTTTATATGATGATTCCTAGCACAGTTGGATTATATTACTTAAATACGTAAGGTCATGCTAAGATGCACTCCTAGCCAGAACAACCAAGTAATGAGATGACTCAACCCAACTCGAATTGTGGGTGGTAGAGATAAGTCCGTAGTTAGGCACAGAGTTGATCTAGCATCTACTTCTCATTTACTTTTTATCAATTAACGTCTATTATCGAATTATGGCAAACCGGAATAAAAATGAGATAGTTGGTATTCCTTCTAGAGTCGGTTGTAAATACAAGAGACGAATGTAGAATAAGTTTACGATGTCAATACGTGATTCCTTTCTCTCATATGCTATGGTAACTCACTTTTTGGAACTACTCAACGAAAATGGTTCATTAGAATATGACATGCCGACCGAGATGTATAAAAATACAGATTGAGGGTTACGATTTCTAGAACTACGTGAGAAGAGGGATATGTTACTGTTCTCGACTTCATTTTGAAATTACACTAATTAATAAATAATCAAGAACCTAAAACGAATAAAATGAATTGCTAACTAGTATAACCTGAAGAACAATTCAGAGTGCAAAGCTATTCTATTTAGTACTGAACTTCGACAGGTCACAGAAATATTACTATGTGAATCAAGGACTAGTATCGAGCCATGTTATCTCTACTTGACGTTGGCTACGAAATAGTTAGTTCGTGGTTTATCTGATTATAGACCTCTAGAAGTCGTATACCCCTTGGAGTTGTCTTATAGATTTTTCCTCCTGCGTCATACTCTATTAATTCATTTTCCAATAGCACAGAAAGATATCCTTTCAAGTGTACGAATGATAAAAAAGCTTTGTACATTATTTTGGTCCTAGTCGCTCCACCGTTTGCTGCCTCTAGGATCAAGGCTACTATTTCTGATCTGCTTCTATATTTCATTCGTTGAATCATTCCATCGTATGTTAGAGAGTATTTATTAGGGATCATCATTTGTTAGTTAATCGAGATCTGTTGTTATTAACTAAAGTTAGTGCTAACAATTAAGGTAGTATAATCTACACGGCATTCTTTATAAAATTAATAATTCATTTCATAATTGCGGTAGTATGTCTTTATCATAAATATTGTCACCAATTTTAGCGATAAGAAGAAATTGAAGGATATACTTCAACTCAATGATGGATAAAGAAGAATCTGAATCACAAATAACTTACTTTAGATACAGGACGCTAGAAGATATGCTCAAGATCATACTTTTTTCAACTCAATCAGCACTAGGACTAACACCAATGCTGTATCACATAAGGTACAATGATAATGAGATTCTTTTTATTGAGACAGGAGCTTTGGGTGGAGCTCTAGTCCACTATATTCTGGAAAAAGACAAACCTGATAAGAAATTTGTCGAATTGAAGCAGTTGACGGGTGAATTTCGATTTGTGGACAAGATAGGCACTGATACTCATTCCATCTACATACCAATTCTGGAGTTGGAAGAATCGACGCTCTTATTTCCCTCTTAATTTATTTACTATTTTCAATGGCACAACAAGACTGAACCCGCTTCTTCCATTGAAAAAATGCTTTGAATTTGATGGATTTAAGAGGCGCAATTGATTTATGCTATCATCATCCAATTACTGACCGCTCAATACGTTAGAGAAAGTGTGTTGTCCTCATATTTGTAACATTTATCATCAATGAATCTTGCTTTGATTCGGCTGTCATGTCATCCAATTTACACATAATTCCAACAGTACCTAAGTGATGCAACCAGATTAATTTCATATTATCAGTTGCCTGCCTGACTATAACTAATATTTTTATGCCTTCGAATGTAATTAAACCGGGCAACGCAATTGCTAGAGATTGACTCTAGTTCAATCAAATTACAGTAGCTCTCAAGTTTGCGTCAGAACTAAAATTTAAACGTTGTACCAACACTTGATTGCATAAATTTTTCAGGGAAAGTTTCAATGATCCTATTCGTCGCTTTCCACCCTGTGCAATGACACGGTACGATATAATCAGGGTCAGCTTTCTCCAGCTCTTTTATAGTAGGTTCTATTGCCTGCTCATAGATTCCACCATCTGCTGGAAGATGAAAGCCTCCTATGACTGCGTAAATCTTATTTATTCTGGTTACTTTCTTTGCATAGTTAATCGTATTTATGATTCCTGAATGACCACAGGCCGTTAAAATTACTAATCCTTTATTTCTGACATTGGCCACTATTGCTTGATCATCTTTGACTAACGGATCGGGTCTGAGATCCTTTTCATTGTCATGTGGATTTTCCGTATATTGAATCGGAAAGCCTCTCTCATAATTTGTCACTCTTGGTATCTCTCCTGTAATTAATAGCCAAGGAAATTTGTCATTGGGGAGCAGCCTTACACCGGTATTTTTATGTATTTGTACTCCCATTTTTTCTAGGTTCTTTTCATCTAGGAACGGCATCTTTGCTCTTCTTCCATCAGGGAAAATTACCCACCGTTTTAGAAACGCGTCAGGATGTATGAACAAATTAAGAATAGCAGTCGGTTGTCTAAAAGACATTGTCTTAATTATATTAACAAGACCTGTAAAATGATCAAAATGACCATGACTTAAAATAATTCCCTTTATCTGATCAAAATTTATTCCAAAAACATCTATGTTATGTAATACACCATTTTCACTTACGCCTGTATCGAAAAGAAAAATATTATTGTTACTTTTGGTATAGCTATTTTTATAATATTTGACAACATTAACTAATGCAGAGAATCCATGTTCCGCTATTGGAGGCGGAAGTACGAATTTTTCATTCATTGTCAATGGAGCTCTTGTTGCATGGATAGAGTTTTTTAACAACAGATCAGTAGAGTTGTCCATAAGAATTGTAATCGATATTTCATCTACTCCTTGGATAGACATTTTTGCCCCTTCATCATAATCGCAGTTTTACAGATATAATAGATTTTTCTTGCCATAACCCCAAATAGACTTGATGAACTAAATGACGCTTACGAAATGGAAAACTTGGTTGAAGGAATTGAATTGATCTTGTATCAAGATATAAGTTGGACTAGGCTTTTTTGTAAAGGGTTATAATTTAGTTAATTGACCAGCCGCAACGGGAATAATTACATGGTTGGAATTTCTTCAATCTTTATTTTCGGGGGTAATATAACATCCTCGATTATTCCAAGAACTTTTTCGATATGCGCTGGTTTTGAAATAAAGTAATCAATATTTTTCATATTACTAATCCTGATATATTCGGTTTCATAAGCACTCATTAAAATTATCTTTATTTTCTTATATTTTTCTCTCAGCTTGGTTGCCAATTCGATTCCTGATAAATTAGGCATCCTTACATCACTCAAAACCAAACCATAACTTGAATGATCCGAGCAGATTTGGTCGAAAGCAACTAAAGGATCTGTAAAAGCCTTAGCTCTATAACCGTTAGATTTTAGAGCATCAGTAAACATCCGAGCTATATCGCCCTCATCATCTACCACAGCAATTTTCTTGCTAAAGTAAGATTTCCTGCTATTTCTTTGAGACGTAAGCATATGAGAACATTCGAAATAATATCGTTATTTGCCAATTTTTGTTAATTTTGAAATCAAATTAAGTGGAGTCATTACCAACATAAGGCATATCAATTGTATTTATCCGAACTTGGCTAATTGTTTGTGTGACGTACTAATCTATTTCCGAAAGCTTTTGGCATAATTTAACGAGATCATTCTAAATTTTAGCGAAATTGACTACATATATTCCATATTGTACTATTTACTGTTTTTCCTTACCATCCGAAGACATTCCTTTGCTGTGGTTCATTGGGTTAAGGAAAATCCACCATCACGCATAATATATCAACGTTTTATCTTTGTTAATTAAGCACTCCGCCGTTCTTCTTAGCTTCGAATCCTGCTAAATTCAATTTCCTTAGTTCGATTAAACGGTTTGAACCTTAATTTTCTATTACATTGTCCACAGTACAAAACACTCTTTAGATATTTAATATTACAGGTAGAGCAGTAATTTACAGTTATAATCTACTCTGCCTCTGCTGGGCCGAACCACAATCTGATTATTTGACATTATGATTCTCTTTGGCTTTACCATTATTCAGAATTTTAGACCTCAATATATATAAAATTATATAGATTGAAAATGATCCCGAAGACAAAAGGTAGTGGACGGCGAGCTACTTTCTTCCGATTAGCTTATGTGTACCTTGTCTGCCGCATGAAAGTGATTTCAATACATGAAATAAACCTAGTAATAACTCGACCACTCATGACTAAGAAAGCTATCTTAAAAAAAAGTCCTGCTGCGATGGTCTACCATAATCAAAATTATTTAGCTGCAGCATTAGTCTTGGCTAGCTTTGTGCATAATTGTAAGTGTCTCTGTTCTTCCTTCAGGATTGCTCTTACAGTTGTTCCAAACTTTCTATTCTTCACTTCCTTGGCAACTGAGGTTAATACTTCATAGTGGGTAACTTCACCACCTTCAGCTAAACATAGGAATTCCAATGCCTCTTGTGTATCAGGATCTTCACCCAAATAAGTCTCCATTATTTTTGAAACCTTTTCAGCAGTTTCATCAGCCGTACTTTCAATTTTCTCCGAATCCAATTCGTCAGACTCTGTTAGCTGCTGAACTAATTCTTCCATTTGCTGCTCCTGCCTACTAGCCTCTTGCTTCATTTTGCTCAATTTTTTCATGTGTTCTGGTTTTAACAATCCTCTGGAGTCTAATTCTTCAACTGCTTTCTGTGCAGCCTTCTCCAGACCTAAAGCTTCACCTATTTTTTCTTCGATCATTTCTTTATCTGCCATGACATTAAAAATAATGCATCATTGCTAATAACAGTAACAGTGATTTGATTCAAATAGCCTACATTTATGGCAGCAGTTATTTCGACGTTCGTTGTAAGGCAGACATTCTTTAATGTTCTACTAATAATGATGAGCGATTCTTCAGAAAATTTAGAAAAAGCACATAAGAGTCAGAACGGCCGAGTCAGATCCTGAGTAGATTGATTTTGCAGCTTATGATCATTACATGATATTTAAGTAATAATGTGTATATTCAATTGTGGGGAAAATCGCTCTCTTACATCGACATCAGTGCAAAACATGTGGTTTAATTTGTGAATGTGAATCTAATCTTGACTGTAATCCTAGTATATTTATGAACTACATTTGTCTGACTTGCAGAAATTATTGGAATGCCTAAAAGGATAGGGATGCATAATTATTGTAGGCAGTTTTATAATCCTCGAACTGTTTGTTTGATATTATAGACAAAATTTTCCGTTTCAAAATTATCGTTTAATCGTTTTTGGCTGTAGCCCCCGGAGATTCTAGTTCTGATAAATGTGAGCCTCGACTTCCAGCCAATTTTAGAACACGGGCTTAAGTTGTGAAATCCGTTTAATATGCATGCATTAATTTAAATAGGAAGATTCCTTCGCAGTGATTCAAATCCAAATAGCATATTGGTTAGAATTAATAACCATTTTACGATGGTCTAAGAAAAATGATTTAACATGGATATTGTAATAGATCTGTAGCGCTTTTCGAAAGATGGAAATGTTTATCAAGTGAATGTTGGCAAATAAGTTTTGCTCTTGTTAGAAACGTGGCCATCATATTTGATCGGTCCCAGTCTGATAGTCCATCGTATCACCTTACATTTTGTATATCGCATTGTATTCTACAACAAATACAATTTATTATTGGCCATCACATCATAATGTCATGTCTTATCCAAATGATATTCTTTCAAGAATGTTTGGTGGCTATGGTGGAGGAAAGGATGAAACATTACTGTATCCTAAAGAAGAAAATCAGGTTCAAGATACGGCCGAGATAGAAGAAGTATTTCAAACTAATATTTTCAATGTTATGTTAAATAGAAGATCTCATAGGAGATTCGAAGATCGACCTATAGAAGACTCGAAACTAGAAATGATTTTTGCCGCTGCAGATACCGCCCCCACAGCAGGTGGCTTCCAGGGCTTCGAAATCTATCATGTAAAAAGTCAAGATGTGAAATTAAGACTTGTTGAGGCAGCAAATAATCAACCATATGTTAATGCACCAGTAGTTCTTGTCTTTTGTATGAATCCTGAAAGAGTGAAGATGAATTTCCCGCAAAATATTATCAAGAAGTTTTCTCAACAAGATTCAACCCTTGCAGCCGCCTACTCGCAGCTGGCAGCACATGCATTGGGATTGAGCTCCGTTTGGATAGGAATGATTAATGAAGCAAAAGTTATGGAAGTGTTGAAAACAAATCTTGTGCCTTCATCTATTTTATGCATAGGATATCCAAAAAAAATGCTCCAACCTAAACCAAAGAGGAATCTAAAGGATCTTATTCATCAAATTTAAGTTTGAACTGTCAATTTTGCATATGGAATTGCATAGAGAAGAACAAACAGCTGGAAAAAGTAATAATAGCAACTCAAAGGTCCCTTTTACATTATTTGTTTGCATTAGGAATTATCAGATGCTGTCAGTAATGCAAAGGTAAACTGAAATGTGATCTATTTTTAAGGTCCTGCTAATATTGCTGTAGTATCTGATTTACTTTATTTCAATGCCACAGTAGGGACAGTAAAGCAATTTATTTCCGATAGGTAGACCTTTGTCGTCAATCACAAAATAATAGCCTTCACCATCTTCCCCTTTTTCTGAATCCTCATCAATGAGATCATTCTGATAATATGCGATTATTCCTTGATGTTCGGAAGTCATTTTCGATAATGTTTTGCAGCAGTTTAATGCCTTATTCCATATGATAACCATTCCTTTCTTCCTTGAATTTTAATTTA
>JBBRRH010000039.1:0-34660 GCA_038201105.1 Nitrososphaera sp.
AAGTTTCATGGTGGTAGATGGAATCCAGGTAGTCTATGACACTGTAAATTTCATCAACCCAGAACAGTTCACGATTGCAATCTCAAAGTATGACGATGCTTACATGGCGCAGCGATTCATTGAATACTTTAAAATGTTATCTAAAGATGCTACAACTCCGAAGATATTGGAAGAAATGCGAGTTCATACAAAATAAAACTTTATCGCAAATAATTGATATATATATTTTGCAAGATCGACAATTCGTTAATTACAGTTTCGCTTTATGAAAACATCATTAAATTTCAGACATAAATTAATACTTTAATAGATTAATTGGTGGGGAAATAGTGGTTGGAAGGAGTATTTCAATATAGACCAGAGATTCAGAGTAATGTAGCATGATTTCTCATCTACTCGCCATAAATTATTACTCTTGAATGGTAATCGCTTTTTCCATTTGCCCAATTTCATAGAAAGCTTCGATTGATGTTTTCAATTCAAAGTTCAGTTTGTTTGAATTGTAAACTTTTTTAAGTATAGAATTCGAATTCTAAAAGTCTAAATAATTTTCAGCTTGCGAATTAATTCTTCCTTTTAAGGATTATTCATGCTATTCTTAACATGCTATTCATGAACCATATACAAAATCGTTCACACATGCACAGAGTCACAATAAATTTTAACCTCAACATCTGTGTCTTTACTATGGTCAAATCTGTCAGCGTAAGATCATCTATACTCATCCCCACAATCTCCAATTATTTCAAACAAGTTATTTGCGTTTGTACATACAGCATCTATAGCATAACAATCCGACTTATCCAAATCAAAATTGAATACCTGAGTGTTATCATTTCTGTGATCAACTATTCCAAGTCTATCACCAATAATTACGCCTGCTACTGCAGCCTTGGCAAGGATATAGTTGGTTGCTACATTTGCAATACTTACATCGTATTTTTGCGCAATACTCTTCAAAGTCAATAAAAGTTTTTGGAACAAATCCCATCCGCCCCACGCATCTATCATCTGCTTGTATTTTCGTAAGCTTGCCGTATTTAACTCAGCAGTAGATGGCTCTACTGTTCCCAGATAGCGCTCTGAAATCAGCCCTCCACAAATGCTTCCGTATGCCAGAAGACTGATGTTATGCTCCAGGCAAAATGGAATCATCTTCACTTCTGGCCTTCGATCTATAATCGAATATTGAACCTGGTTCGATACAATTTGTAGACCTGAATCTATCATGATCTGCATACGTTCAGTATCAAAATTTGTAAGACCTATATGCTTGATTAGTCCCTCACCTCTGAGGTCGGATAAGTAATTGAGAGCATCCATGTAATACGGATTGTTATAATCCCACCAGTGGAATTGAAGCAAATCCAATGAGCTAACACTCATTCTGCGAAGCGATCTGTCTATATTTTCATTAACGAAAGAACGTGTAACTTTTCCTGGCTGTGGAACCCATTTTGTTAAAGATTGAATTCTGTCGAGTTCTTCTTTTCCTTTTAGTTTTAGTAGTCTACCCCTGAACTGCCCAATAAAATCTTCTGCTGGGCCATAAATATCTGCCAAGTCCCAAGTCGTAAAGCCAGCATCATGATATCTCAACATATCTGCGATTGCCAATTCATGATCGATATTTCCATGTCCCCCTGCAACCTGCCACATGCCGTTAAGTATTCTACAGATTGTCAAATCAGGAGTCAGTTCGTAGCATTTCTTACTCATCTCACTCACTAATTCATTCTAGGTTTTCTCTACATTTTTATCTAACTAATATCAGGCACAAAAAGATGGTGATTTCAATAATTAGGCTTAGAGATGTGGTATTTGAACTTCAAGTGACGATGGGGACTTTTTGTCCCAGTAAGTTTCCCGAATATGCAAATTCATTATTGATTACTGCATCTGTATACTTGGAGAACATAGAACTGTCCAAACATGAACCATGCATAGGAAAGACCATTTTTGGTTCGAGCTTGACAATTCGTATAGTTGTTTGGCGGACAGGTTCTTCGCTACCGAAAATCCCTACAGATCAATACAATTGAACCATGGCATCTGAAAGATCCTCTGAAATTACCGGCTTGTTGTCTCCGGGTTGAATAAACAAATCAGATGGAAATAGTGATTTTGTAGTCTCTTCGAACATCATCATGCTATCCCAATGATGCACGTGAGGTGTCATAATAAATCTGAAGGTGCGTTTACCAGTATTAAGAACTTCATTATCCCAAAAGGAGATGTGATCAGCTGGAACTTCATACCATCCTGTCAAGTTCAATTTCGAGCTCAATTCACTACAGATTAGCTTTGCTCTGGGTGCCTTAAGAAATTTCATTCCGCCCCATTCATCACTCTCAAAGTGCAAGAAGGCAACATAAGAAAGTTTTTCAAGATTAATGACTTCCTTTACCTTCTCTTCTATTTTGGGATACATACCAATAGGTCCTGTATGAATCAGTGTTGGATTATCATCTTCAACCAGAAATTGGTTAAAGGTGATTCCAAATTCTTTTACAAAACCTGCAATCCGATAAATCCCGTCACTTATCTGAGAAATTGAAACATCTACGTCCTTCGGATGACAATAAGTTCTACTAATTTCAGTCATTGTGGTAGTTTGGACAATTAAGCAAATAAATTTTCGCATCGGTAGGGATTTAGCATTTTTTTTTGATCTTATTCTGTTATCACATCTTTGTCTTATTCCACCTTCAATACTTTTAGTATAACAGACAGAGTTTGAATTTCAAAGATAGACTACATACAATATTGCATTAAGTCTCACATTAGCTATTTTGTTAATTGTATTAGAAAAAGCAATTACAATCGGTGTGTGTCACCAGAAAATGAATACCAATATTCCGAAAACGTCGAAAAACATAGACCTTATAATTTCTGAATAAATTCACGCTTTGGATTAATGTTTTATTTCCATTTTCTAGAAGTAACTAGGATAACTATTCTTAGTCACTTGATAGACTTAATGTTCTCATTAAATATTCATTTATATTTTGCATAAGAACTTGTTATAAACAAAGTTTCTAATCATTTTCAGTGAGGAGTAATATGTCATTATTATCTTACGGTGGCGTTTTTTTTACAATAATCACACTTTTAACTTCCGTACTTCTTGCTGGTCCGAACTTTATTTACACTCAATTGAGCGGCACGAATGCGACCGCTTCTCATAAAATTGGCGTAAAGATAACGTCTCCCAAGGCCAATGAAACGGTTCCATTAGGCGAGCTTAGTATCTACGGTACTTCTTCTGATACGCAAGAAACTAATTGTCAGGTGTATGTAGATTGGAATGATACTAAGCCAATGCAGAATGTGACTGGCATAGGTCAGGGGGGCCAAAGGATTATTCAAACTGGACTTTTACGTATACTAAGAAGTATCAACTTATAAAGGAAGGAACAAATGAATTAACTTCGAAGATTACTTGTTCTGATGCTTCTGGCTCCGGCAATGTGACATCCAAGTTTTATAGTATCAATATTACCGGCATGGTCAACCCAACAGTAACTAACATCTCAACAAGTTCGGGACAAATCAATTCTACCAATTATACCAAAGGAATTCAGAATGTAGGATATCATTCTATATTACCTCAATATACTAATACAAGCACGAATGACATATCAGATACCGATATTAATAACGCAAACCACGACATATGCGGCGGCAGTAAACGATAATCCTTCGGATCAGCTAGATGATAAATTGGATGGTTCATCATCATTATCTTCATCAATATCAAATCAAGATCATTCCAGCCATGATTACAATTCTATTTCAGTTTCTAAATCAGGAGACAAGGGAGACAAGGAGAAAAGCAGTGACAAAAAGAAAGGCCATGATATAATCCAATTCAAAACTATAAAGCATGTAAAATCATCTAATGTAAAAACAATCAGGCACGGATTAAATGATTTCAAAAATAATGAATTTAACAGTGACGATTTGAGTACGTACATCCATAACTTGGTAAGAGAAAAGTTAAAAAAAGTATACTTGCAATTATTGGATTAGCATATTATGGCACATACTAGAGCTGTAAAAAATTTCTTCTTCAGACGGTTTTGTAGTTAGAATGATTGGGCCGTATCGTTCAGTGCAGAGTCAGATGAAATGACTTATCTATTTCTACTCTATGATACAGTCGGAGCACCACTAGTCTTGCCTTCTTTATGAGGGGGTCCTGTTTGTTTGGTCTTGTAAGTCCTGCGATAGTTTTAAAATGAGCAAGGCTCGAAAGAAGGTCATTCTTTTAGGCATGCTAGAATTATAACCAATATAACGTGAATTTTCAAATTCTGAGTTATCGTGGTACAATTGAAGAAGATAGAGAAATTACATCTTTGTTGAACCATGTTTATGTCAAAGATGGGTACACTGACAAGTCTTACGCTGAGAAAATATTTGTAACTGCTGAGCTACGTAAACGGGGTGAGATCATATTGGCTAGATCAATTGCGGGAAAACTTCTAGGTATGGCTATCTTTGTTCCTCCTACTAGTCCCGCTCGCCAGGTTGCTGAGTTGGGTGAGGCAGAAATTCATCTTCTGGCGGTCTATCCAGAAGCTCGGTGTCAGGGTATTGCATCACGCCTCATCAAGGCATGTGAAGAACAGGCCGTCTCATTTGGATACTCCAAAATGGTTCTTTCAACTCAACAAACGATGAAAGAAGCTCAACGTATCTACGAGCAACTCGATTACAGACGAAATTCTACACGAGATTGGTCAAAGCGTGAAAGCAAGATCTACTTTGTTTATGAAAAGATCCTTCAGACTTAATATATTGAGATAAGGTTAAAAACTAGAGGTGGACAGGATTCCGGTTTGTATTTTGATGGTGCATTAGAAATTTAGCACACGTTTATTTCTAGATCCAATTAATATGCCAATTGAAGACCCAGACCACCTTGAAGTGTGAATTCGTGATGAAGAAATTCAGAGTTCAACTACCAAGACGCATGAAATAACAAGTATAGATAACGCTAACATTCGTTCAAGATAGATATATAGTATTAAACATAATCTATTCAAAGAGCTATTTGACAATCTCAACGAAGCCAACCGTGATGATAATTTGTGACGACTCCGTTTTGGGGCACAGATTTAAGGCTGCTCTTGTAGAAAATGGGTTGGATGCGACTATTTTTTCCAAACCATCCGTGGGACTAAATGAGTTAAACCTATCAAGTCAGAAATACTCGTTGGTTTTAATCGATTTTACGAGTCAAGTCAAAAATTCAACACGAAATTTTCCTAAACAAGTCAAGGACATAAATGATAAGATTAAAATCATTCTAATTTCCGGATTCCATTTCAATGAATCATATATTTCAGAGCAGGGTTACGACCAATATTTGAAGTTGCCAGTCACTATGTCCAAACTTGTAAATCTGATAAAAGAGACGGTAGCAAGACAAAGTCTAGATCCTATATTCAGGTAATGAATTATACGTTTGATTAATTGCCATTACGCGACTAAGGAGCTGTTCCTTGCTATGGCCGCATTCCTTTAGTGCAAACTTCCTCCCTAGTTCTAGTCCATAGTGGAAGGCTATTATTTCAATTTGATTACCTGTCATTCAAAATGGATAATGGATTTAACAAATGATGTACTTTACAAATAATTGGATTATCTGTTGTACCCAACACTTGCATTAAGTCAGTAATCTAGGCCAATTGTTACTTGATTTTGATATTTTGTTGTAAATTCTCTTTTGCTTCCCTAGCGCTGCGCCGATACACTAGTACAGAATAGACGGCATCGCATATGAAGATGGCGATATAAAGATAGGGCATCAGATAAGAACCCTGTGAGATAGGCTGATATAGGAAAAATGCCAGGCTGCTAACGCCAGTGCCTACCATCTTAAAAAGAGCAATATAGACCGACTGTCCTCTAAGGTCAACTCTGCTGAAAAACATCCACAGGAACAGTACAGACATCATCAAGTTCTGTCCGAAAGCAGCGTATGCGCCTTGCCAATCCAGAAATTCATACGTGACAAAAAGTATCGAGAAGAACGACATTACTATTGCAAATGTGAATATGAGATAGAATTGAACTGTACAGAATTTTGAAAATTCTTTCTTGCCAAATTTTAGGAATTGAAAAACAATGACTGCATCGAGGACGAACCAAACATAATTTATGTAAAGCTGAGGTGGTCGGTGCGGATGAAGAAAAGCGAATATTGCCTCCCAGGAAATGTTCGCACAAAGAGCTGCCAGGGGCATTCCGTATGTTCTGTCTTTGAATCCTTGTCTAATTATTAGAAGATAGGCAAGAGACCAAGAAATCCCACCTACAATCATTAATTGAGTATACAATTTTAAAGCATTCAGCTCTCTTATTGAAACGTATTTTTTCGTTGTGATAAGATCTACCATCTAAAGATGGAAGATAAGATGGTAATGCAACTAGATGAATTTAGATGATCTGCTATAAACAAGACTTTGTCCCATGGTTTTTAGCTTGTATTGGCATGCGAGATGACACTAATAATCTCTATTTGATTCGAGATAACGTGAATTTGTTTTAGCATTCTCACGATGGAAATAAAATTCATAGTGCCCGTTAATAGCATTATAGTTCAGTTATTACATATTTTGGGGATGATTCTATGAACTAGGGGAAACCATGGAATTCTTGCCACATGATCTGAATACTAAGGACATTGCCTATTGTCTCCACAATTCACATCTGGAATTCCCTGCAAACTATTAGTATCTTTTTACGTTAATCATCACTATGAATATTTTGGCAATAGGTGCACATCCAGATGATATTGAACTAGGGTGTGGTGGACTGTTAATTAAAGCGGTTAGAAACGGTCATTCTGTATATTTATACAATATAACACAGGGTGAAAAAGCAGGAGATCCTCAACAAAGAATAGGCGAGTTGCGAAGTACCGCGAGATATATCCGCGCAAAAGCCCTTTACATCGATAGGTTTCCTGACACTCAATTATCTCTTACCAGCGATTTAATCAATCATATCGAGTCATGTGTAACTCTGTGTAAGCCTGACTTGTTAATTACACATCCAATGACTGATACTCATCATGACCATCGAGTGGTAGCTGAAGCTAGCATAGAAGCCGGAAGAAGTGTCTCAAATATATTGTCGTACGAAATGCCTCTCACAAAGGGTTTTGATCCTCACATTTACTACGATATATCTGACACGATGGATGCAAAACTTGAATTGCTGAGTCTATTTCAATCACAGAGTCACAAGATGTTTTTAGAATCAAAGGCCATCAAGGGTCTCGCACAGTATCGGGCACTCCAAAGTAGGTTAGGCTCAGACGTATCTTATGCAGAGTCTTTCCAGATTGTCAAGGTCGCTCTGGATGGGAATTTCGCCTTCGTGAACAATGCCTCTCGCGTTGATTTAAAAGAGCCTATCGCGACTCACAATTCACAGGCTATCTGTGAATGCATTTATGTATGAGTCCTCTTTTAGAATCGGGACTTAATCAAATGGCAGCAGAAATATTTCCAATATTTATTCTGTTGTTTGAATGCAGATGAATGACGGCCAAGCACCATGTGCCAACTGTACCAAAAGTTTGGTTTCCTCGATGTCAACTTAATGGTTGAAGGTAAGATTTTAAGATTGATGGAACAAACAAAGACCAATTTAAAACTAGGAAATAATTAATCCGTCCATATTGTAATCTTATATTATGTACCCTATAACGTTGTCTCACCAGATACTTATAGTGGTAACTGTAATGGAAGATTATTAAAATTTTCTGAATAAATTACTTCCACTTGATATCGACAAAATCTGGAAATAGCCTATCAATTCCAACAAAGGAATTTCCACGAATCTTCCCATTAGGAAAGTCTTTCGTGTGTATACTAATGTACACTGTTCCGTTAGCGATCAACTCATGAAGGTCAGACAATGATTTACCTTTCAGTCGACTTTGAAGGTCATCGCTTGTTGCGCCGCCCATAGCCACTGTACCTTTTGTTTTCCCTTCCGGAGTTTTGTCTACTACTACTTTATCAACTCCCTTAATCAGTTCTCTTGGTGAATGTAACAGGTCTAATACGATTGTTCCATTTTGCTCCTTGTCCATTTGATACAGGTAGACAGCAGTTACCTTTCCGATATGTTCTGTATTAACAATATAAACAAGCCTAGACCGGTCATCTTGGAATTTTAAACCAACGTAACCAATGGCATCTGTAGTCACTGGTGGTAATTGTTGGTCTCCCGTAAGAACACTCCAATATCGATCTAGATTTTCCGCAGCATTCACCGTCGGGTTAGAATTGATTAATGGAGATAATGACACAATCGAGACAACCACCAGTAGACATATCAAACTGCGCATAAGGAATTTCTTACAATCCAACATATAAAAATCAACTTGGGGTGTTTCAAGATGATTTAGGAGTTTGAATGTTTGTCAATGAAAATAAGAATTCAACTGGATAGATCGAAGTGTAAATGATTAGTAATTTCAATTCTATAATGGGAGTTTCTCACGCGGCAAGTCCTATGGTAAGATTTACCCGCCCTTCACAATTTACTATATTCGCAGCTGGATCGACACCATTCATTACATTCCATCGCCATAAACTATCATGATTGTGGATGTCCAAGTCCAACTGTTTACCCGTATTATGACTTTGGTTGGGAGGTTTCCAAAGCACGCATTTCGTAAACCCACCTGAGCCTTTGGCTAATTAGCCTCCCTAGGGTAGACTCAGGGCATCTATTTTGATTTGAAAAGGGAATCCTGAATAGAAGATGACTCGGCGTTATATCCTTCAATACATTGTACATTGTGGTCATTAATAGTAAGTGAATGCCCCATAGTCAATCTAATTTTTGAAAAATAAATACCAATCATTTAGAGGAATTGGTTCTCGTCATTACGAATACGTATGGTTCGAAACATGTATAGGTCAATTTTGAAAATATGACAATTGAAATTAACGCTCAATGTTTGTGAGTATGTGAACAAGAACTTAATTCAATACTCTCAAGATAGCATACGGAATGCAGGAAGTCAGGTCCTTACAATAAGAGCAAAAAAACCTATCTTGAGGAAGTCTGCTCGGAGGTCACCGTGACTTGTCTATGCTTCAATTCCATTAACTTGGTCCTTGCCTATCAAAACCATAAGTCAAAATAATTCTGGAAGAACAAAGAATAATAAATTATAATAATAAGGCCATGAATCTAAAATTAGTAAATCAATAGAGATGATCTTGGACAGTCCGAAAATCAAGAACGCAATATTAACTGCTCTGGCTGATCCTGAAGTGGTTAGCATTCTCGATTGTACGATGGACCGGTCAAAATCCGTATGTGACATCATCAGGGAAACTGATATGCCTCATACCACTGCATATAGAAAAATCAAGTGGCTTGTAGACGAAAAGCTTCTTGTTGTTGATAAAGTCTCAATTAATGCCGAGGGCAAGAAATATAGTTTATTCCATAGTGTTTTCCGATCTTTAATCGTAAGATACGAAAATAATAAGATTCTAATAGAAGCGGAGCAGAACATCGATTCCGTCAATAGATTGACAGAGAGATTTTTCTCTTTGGGGCAAGAAGACTGATTGGTTGGTTGGCCTAGCAAAACTACTTTAGGATCGAATCCAGACTTTCTATGATTTTATGTCCTGCTCTGTAAGAATAGTAAAATCTCACAAAAATAATTGAGGCGAAGAGTATCATGGAAATAAAATGTATCTGCATACCTAGATCGTGTAATACGGGCGGTAAATTAAACAATCCAGATTCATGCAAAGTGGTCATAAATTCTCCGCCAATCCAGATCAATATGAAAATAGAAATTTGAAATTGGAATGACTTGACGGAATGCGAGCGACAAGCCAGCCAAACAAATATTCCTAGTGCTACGAATAATAAATAAAGCGTAAAATTACTCATAAGAGCGATAAGTGGAGGTATCATCATACAATGAGCTTCTCCTTTTTGAATCTAGACATATAGATGAATGCAATGCCAAAAATTATTAAAACGACAATCGAAATGGTTCTGAAGAGACCTTCACCCAATACCTCCTCTCCTGCATAGTATGCCAAATGATATATTCCATGAATGAAAATGAAAACTGCCAACAAGACTGTAAGAATTCTAAAATTACTCTTCAATCTTAAGCTAAGATATATAGGAACTACGGCAGCAGCAAACATGAGAACTGCACTACCCAAATGAAGTAAGTTTCCATCAGACATCCTAGCTTATTTACTTAAGTTGACAATTGACATATAGATTTTCTGCTAGATACCATGTAGTGAGTTTCACTTCTGGGTCCCACATCTGGGATCCAAAGATGGGACTAGTCCCCATCTTTAAAAAAAACCCATCCAATTATCATTTAGTGGATAACCATCTTTTTAACAAAAAGGTCTCGATATCATGCATCATAATATCAGTACTGCTAATAGGATAACTTACTCTTCGCAGTTCCTTTTCAAATCGACATCAGCCACGAAGAACAGCTCAGACAGGACATCGGATTAAGCTACTACACGCCTCTCTGTTTCTACTAATAATAATAAGTCTATTGATTAAAATACATTGGAGTTAAAAAATGAAACCTGCAGATGGCAGAACACAAGTCAGGCAATATGTAATACACTTTGATGATGTGTTAAAATGCTTATTTTCACTGTAGCGAATCCAAACAGTTGGCTTAGCGCTAAGGGGGAAACGGACTTCGTGAGTCGTAGGCCTCGCCAGTGTAGTATGAGATCTATAATTTTAAATTTATTTTAGAGGAATGTATTATCCACATAACACCATCTCCAATCCTCTTTGGGCTCAAACGATTGAATGATTGGGTGTTTTGTTGAATGGAAATGTTTAGTCGCGTGTTTATTCTTTGATGAGTCACAACATCCTACATGGCCACAAATAAGACAAAGCCGCAAATGGACCCAGGAATCGCCAATCTTAAGACAATCCTCGCAACCATCTGCACTAGGCGTTACATCTTCCTGAACTAGTTTAAGATGCTTACACCCCGAATTTGACATCTCTTATCTAAGGTAGTGCCTCTAATAAGCATTCATTTTGAGAATCAGATACTCATTATCTCTTGGATGTCAGCAAGTAGAGGACATGGATAACAGAGTGCAGCCGGTGATAATCTTACCATCTTCAATGGTATACCTGAAGTTGAAATATAGACCCAAAAAATGAGTGAAACGCGTTTCACCAACTAGTAGGTTTCGACAGCATTAAGCTGAACTTCTTGCTCTCCTAAAAACACGGTTAAGAGGAAATGGTCTGTAGGTAATTTAATCCCATGCTGGAAGTGGGTTGGTTGATTCCATTGGCATTTAAACTTGTGGACTCATGCTACTTTTTCGAATTACTTCTTCCTTTTTTCTCATAATGCTTATCCAATTCTTCAAGATATGTCTTACGAGGTGTGAAGTTGTCGGTTGTCTCAATAGTCCCGTATCATAGTAAAATTTGGTATATCGCTCAAGAAATTTGAAATCTTCCAAGGAATAATGCTGGAAATATTCTTCTCTAGTTGTTCACCAGATCTTGTTTTAGCCATATACATAATAACATATACGTATCGATTATATATTTATAGATCTATATATGCGAGAAAGACAACGAATATTTCTGTGGTAGCACTGAATAAAAAAAAGAATACGTTCAATTATCCCTGCCCAACTCGTCCTAATATTTGTAACCTTTTTACTTTATCATTTTTTTAGAATCAGGTACCTTTGCGTTTCTGCATTAGTAGTCTATTTGAATTTAAAATAATATCGTTCTAGACATGATAATGCACTAATTTTCTTGCTGTAAAGTTTGTATTAATAAATGCGAATCAAGACTTTTTATTCTTTACAACGATAACATACGACATATCCCTTCCCCACCTTCTCTGTCTCATATCTTTGTCAAATGTTGATTCAAGAACTGCTTTGCTGTTAAATGGATTTTTACGGAGGTTTTTATTTCATTACAAATAAGTCGATAACATCAGGGGCAAACAATTTCCTAATTATCACCTAGCAGCACTTGCAAGCAATATCAATTCCTCTTGCCGGGGTCAAAGACAAGAACAGAAAATTCCATGATCTCCCCCTGAGTGAAACGATGGCCAAAGTACTATCCTTCAATCATTTCAAACTAAGAAATCTTGAATGTTTTTGAGATGTCCATTCTTAAGAATTCTTAAATTGGAGCGCATATTTTACTACCTAGTGGCCAATGTAGAAAAACAGCCTCAACTTTTTCCTATATTCCTCGTTAATTTTATTGGTACTCTAGGTTTCAGTATTGTTTTGCCTTTCCTAATTTTTGTAGTCATCAAATTTGGAGGTAATGCTATAGTTTATGGACTATTGGCCGCAACTTACCCTCTTTTTCAGCTTATTGGAGCTCCTATTCTAGGAAGAAGGTCTGATACATATGGAAGAAAAAAAGTTCTTCTTTTAAGTAATGCAGGAACATCAATTGGTTGGGTATTATTCCTTTTTGCGTTATTTTTACCTGCTGAAAAAGTCTTTAATATTGACCTCCCTTTACTTGGAACTTTTGTAGTCATTCTTCCAATACTTATGTTATTCCTTGCCCGGGCAATTGACGGAATTACTGGTGGTAATCTTTCTGTTGCCAATGCCTATGTTTCGGACATATCATCAGATGAAACCAGGAGCAAGAACTTTGGAAAAATGGCAATATCTTCCAACCTTGGGTTTATTGTAGGTCCAGCCTTAGCTGGAATTTTGGGTGGTACTGTTTACGGACCAATACTACCGGTTCTAGCGGCGTTAATCTTGTCTCTAATCACATTAATCGTGTTAGCCTTCATGTTAAAAGAGTCAAAGCCCTCGTCAGCCAAAATATTAGTTCCTGAAGGAGAAACTATAAGCAAAGTATTTGCACAGGAATGCAAAGAATGCTACGATACAGCAAACTCTACGAAACCTGGCCTTCGTAGTGTTTTTAAATTAAGATATATTTCATTTTTACTTGTATTATATTTTTTGATCTTTCTTGGATTTAATATATACTATGCTTCATTTCCTATTCATGCAGCTAACGATCTAAAGTGGTCAATTACACAGTTGGGAATATTTTATGCAGTACTAAGTGGAATCATGGTATTGGTTCAAGGACCAGTCTTACGTAAAGCATTAAAAAAATTCTCTGAAGAAAAATTAGTTATAATAGGTAGCATAATTTTAGGCACAAATTTTATTTTATTTGTATCAAATAATATCATAATGGTATGCGGGGCTGTAGTTTTATTCGCAGTTGGTAATGGACTCATGTGGCCCTCTTTCATGTCAATACTGTCAAAGCGTGCAGGAACAGTTCTTCAAGGATCCGTGCAGGGTATTGCGGGTAGTTTTGGAGGCCTAGCAAGTATTATAGGATTAACATTGGGAGGACTTTTGTACAACTTGGTCGGGGGAGCTACATTCCTAATTAGTGCGGGAGTAATATTCGCAGTCTTTATTATGTCTTTCCGGCTACAGAAAATGAAATAGTTCTCACTTGCTAGTCATGAAAACAAATTTGACTGATGCCTTCACACTTGGCTATTTCGTATTGATGCCAACGAGTACGACTCATTTAGTATGGAATAACTGTCGATAGCAAACCCTGGAAGATTTGAGGCGATCTCAAAGAGAATACTACTTAATTCTTAAAAATAGACGGAAGTATGCCATATCAATTACTAGTGTAGTGTAGACTATGCCATATGTTGACCTGTGTCGGCACCAACATATCCTCTATAAGTATGGCAGATAATAGACATCTACTATATTGGCTTCCTCACTCTCATTATAATTAATCTGCTTTCACATATCTGGTTTCGTTTCGTTTGAACTGATTTCCTGCATTGGGTCTTTCTTTATATTCTGACTAAAGACTTCGGCCGCTGCAAAACCACTTCCCACCTTTGTAATCCTTATTATTACCCTGTCTCCAGGCCTTGTATTATTGACAAGGATTATGAAGCCATCGATTTTGGCTACTCCCATTCCCTGTCTGCTCATTTCTTCGATCTTTACATTATATTCTTCACCAACGCTTACAGGAGTCTTAGATGCCTTTGATCCTCCAAAACGGTTACCTTTGTTCTCATTCCTTTCATAACGCCTAGGTCTCTTCAATTCAAATCAATCCAATCCAATTCAATTCAATCCATCATCCCTGTCTAATTAGTGACAACAATGTCTATTTCAACCTTTGATAGTATCTGCCCTCGGCATGGGTCTAGCCTATTTTGCTCCATGTTTTGAGGCCTCAAAAAATTCGTTCGAACAATACTTATCCACTCTTTACATCCTATATACAAAAGGAAAGTACCTATTTCGTCTAGAATTCCCGTTTCGACTCCTAATTACATCATCTTTTTTGTATACATTTCGGTTATGACAGTTAATTTTGAGTTTGCAATTATTTGGAATAAAAATATGTTCTAGACCCTGATTACTTACTGTCCAGGTACATGTGGTGTATTTTTTCGAGTATATGTCTGAAGATATCATCAATACTGACTTGGTTGGTTAGCTGTGTTTTTTTATCATTCATTCTACTATAATATATTCATTAGAGACTAGGGCTCAGTGATATCTAACAGGCTGCCTAAAAATTATATTTCAATAGTTTAAGTAAACCGTCGCGAGCACGTGATTGGGTAGTTAAACGGGCCCGCAACGGGTGGAATCGGTATTTGATTTATAACAATAAGTCAGTTATATCTCAAGTTGGTTTCTTTTTGTTGTCTCTCGAGTAACATTATCTGACAAAGATTTCTACCGGTAAAATACGGCTTAGCGCTCATAGTAATTGGAAGATCTACTGTACATCCGCCTCTTAAAGAATACGAGAATGTCGAGATTTCATTCTTTACTTTATCTATATTGTTTGAACATTACAAGCAATTACGAAAGATGTCTGGTATAGGAGAAGAGGAAATAGAATTGTGTGTAGTGCAAAACATATTACCTAAAGTTTGATTCCCCACAGTTGATAGTTTAGACTTAGAAATGTCGTTCCTAAATCTAAATCTACAAAGCCGTTACGTAAAAAGTTACATGAAGGAAAATGACCCAAAAAAGCAAGATGTCATCCTGGAAAATACTGTTCAATGTCTTCGTACTCCTACAAACGAAGATTTTCATAGTTTATGATAGGTTTTTGCTGACGCTCTATGACACAATCTGGGATGTTTATCGAAAATTGAGTACGCAAAACCCAAGGATTCTGTCGACCTGCGAATACTGCGGCAATACAAATGTAAGAGTTGTTGGGGATATTTGGGGAAGCGGCATTAAGAGGATATGGATGTATTTTAAAAATGTGCCATATACCCCAGCTAATCTATTTGTGACACAATTCCTCAAGTCACGTCAAGTATGGATATGTCAGAAATGTATAGATGCCGTGAAATAATTAGCCTAGATAGACCAATAATAGTAACGGCGAATGTAAATCTTTATCTCAAAGGACAACTTGAATTGTCTTTTGAAACCATGTTGTGACAAACGATGGTTTAGTATTGCCTTATCTTCCCGGAGGACTAGAACTGGGAAGGAAGTTTGCAGTAGTCATAGGATGTGTAACCTCTCGGCACAGGATTTATGATAATAACCCCTCCCGCTTCCGTTACTTACCACAGTATCTGTAACCGTAATAAGCCTTCTGCAATTGCGGCACTTACCGTCTTGCTTCTGCTGTATAATTGAAAATATCCGATTTTGCATATGCGGCGCACTTAGGTCAATTACGGAAATCATAGTACTCATCATCTTGTATTCATCGTATAATACTACTTCGCAAGATTTGTCAATTTGTTATGTCTGCCTCTATCATAGAAATCCTTTTCAGTCTGCCATTATAATCAATTGACAGGTTTAGTTTCGTTTCGTCAAGTTCCTTCTTGGCCCGAATTTCGATAATTCTAGACAATGCAGGAAATTCCATTTTATTATCTCCGAAACGTGAAGTTAAGATTATTAGTACATCTTTAATTTTGTGTAACGCTGTTACTATTTGAATTGTCAGACTCTCAAACTCATCTATATCGATGTTGGGTTCTTGAAGGAATTGATCCACTAAACCAGAAATAACAATTACTTTCGGTTTGTGTATTTGTACTCGCTTTGGTAATTCGTAGTGTATAGCATTAATCAATTGATAGTTCTTGAACTGTCTGCTGACCAATACATTTTCAATTACCCTATTCAGATCCATCCCATAGTATCTAGCAAAATCAACCGAAAGATGAAGATTAGAGGAATTGTCGAGATCTATTACAATTACCGCGGCATCAAAGACCGAACAATAAGTCTAGTTACCAGAGCGTTTGTGTATCTAGTTTCACCAAAAATCCCAATCATATCTTCAAGGTGTAAATCTAGAATCGAATCTAATTTCCCAATGCCAAAAGTCAATCGGTTGCGATATTCTAATGCAGTTTTGAACTTTGGTAGTTCTAGGACATCTTGAGCCTGAAACTTCAAATTTGTTTCGATAATAATTGGGGGTTATAAAAATGAAGAGTAGATGCAGGGACGGGGGATGGATATTGTAAATAAGGAATAATCTTTACAAAATGTATCTCAAATCAACTATCAACGATAGTTCCCCAGATTTGAATTTGTTATTGACTCTTTTTTGATTGTCTTCTTGGACCTGAAAATTCTGCCATAACTTATCAGGATCGAAGCAATCAAATTAATCACAAGTCCTGCAAGCATGATAGATTTTGACAAGACCTACCCGTTAATCAATGACCATTATACGTAATAAAGGCGTAATTCTAATGTGATTGCATCTTCAACCAGAGCCATATTTCATGAGCCATTATGATTAGGTATGATTTATGATTTATGTTCCTGTTCATTTATTTCTCCAAAAATTGTTTGCGTAATGGACGAAAATTGTAATCTCGAAAATATACCGCCTGGCGTGTCAAGAATTATATGACCGCCTTGTGTAATTATGATTACTTGAAGGATAAACTTGGCAATCCTAGGACATTAACGGGTGCGATTGGATTGACAGCCGTTGCACGTAACCCTGTTCAGGCTCTTATGAGCCAAGGATGATTACTGTCTTTTCCTTCCAATTTTTTAATAATATTGATCGTGGCCTAACTTATATTGCAGATTCATTTTGAAGAAAAGACCAAAGAATCATCCGTTAAGAGTAAGGATTTGACTTCCCTTTTTGGTTAATATATTTTCATTAAATTGACTAGCATCACAAACTCTAGACCTATGCAGGTCTTGTTAGTAGCTGTTGTGTACTGGCTACATTCGCCAGATAGCATTCATGACAAACCATTTTTCCCATCCATCGATAAAGTGAAAATGTTGCTTTTCCACATTGTTCACAATGCATTTGGCTCATCAATTCAATGATATATAGCTCTACATAATTTAATACAGTTCCAGCGGAACGAATTTTATGAAAATATTATATTAATTGTTACTGTTGTCGTTAATGTCGTAATTAGTACTGTGGCTCATGTCGAGGTCCTCACGTGCTTCGATATGGCTATTACAGTTAACACTAATAGGTTTTCGACATTGACGTACTAACATGGAGAATGTGAATCAATTATCTTGCTGAGATACACTCTGATGGATATCCCTTATGTAATGATTCAACCCAGGGTACAAATAGAACAAAATAAAGAAGAATTAACCATATTCTGGTAAAAGATAGTTTTTTGCTAAGTGAACTTTATCAGCATCCAGATGCAATAATAATTGCAAGAGAAAGTGCGATCATATAGTTCGCATTTGAATTCAACGTTCTTGTGCAAGTGTTTCTTCGCATGCTCTTGCATTAATACTCTTTTCTAAAACTTCACGTACTGGAAGAGGGAAGGCTGCTGGAATAAGTTGGTCCATCAGAGTTGGTCTGTAAAGGGTAAATACGATTTCAAAATGCCATTTATATCTTGTTTCGTACATTAGAGAGTGTGGAGGACGGTGTGCACAAAAACTGACAGATAACACCAGACCCCATCCTAGAGGGACTTCCTCTCCTTTTAGTGGTTTATTCATTATATTTAGTAAACAATTATTCTGAATTGCGCAACGCGTTACTTCCATGAAAATAAATACTATAGATGGTAGTGTGTCGGTTAATCAGGTCGATAATCATTTCAATGATCTACACTTTGAAACTGGGGGAATATTTTTCAAATCAAAGAGATTAAATACTAAAACCTTCTAGTAAGGAATGTACTGGCTGTCGGAGGATCGGTTAAATTAGACTTTGACCACCGAAAGACAACGGCGGCCAGCCCAACTTACATTTAAAGGTCAATAAATTATTTTTATTTGTTCTTAATTGGTTAGACTTTGCTATAGTCCCAAGTCGAGTAATACCTTGGACTAATTTCTAAGACAACCGATTGTCCTTTCTTCACTGCATCCATAAGTGACTTTGATATTGGATTTTCTAGGCTCCCTAAATATCTAACATGTATCTTCTCCGCAATAGGAACATTAAAGTTTATATCTTCATATATTTTCACAGTTCCCTTTCCACGAACCCCTTTATATGGAGGGTTTTGATCATCGATACAAAAATAAATTGTATTATTCTTTTTAAGATTGTCCGTTTTCTTGGACAGCCTTCCTGTTTCAACATAGATTTTGTCCTTCGAAGGATCATAGTAGTACCATGCGGGATGAATGTTTGCATCGCCATTCTCATCTACTGTTCCAAGATGCACATTTAGAACTTTTAAGGTTAGAAATTCCTTTATTTCTTGTTCACGGAGTGGTGCACCAAATCCTGGGCTCGCGTTTAGAATCCTTAGCATATGGTTTTAAGACCTTTTTGCGTATTTAAATCATCTGAAGCGAAGAAATAGTTGATACAGACCAGCAACAAGAAAACCCGTCGTGTATAGTCAAGATAAACAAAAAGGCATGTTTTATGTACACCGTACAAAAAAAATCAAACAGATAAATGGTTCAAATCCCAATCAGAAAATATATAACAATATCCCTTAATTTACGAAACTGGCAACCCGGTTTCAACCCCTTAGATGGATTTTTGAGAAGAACAGAAACAAATTAAATATATTACTGAAAATCTGCATAAATATTGATCTATAAATCAATCAAATAAAAGTTCGTTGTAAATGGGCCGAGAACGGAAATCCAACTGATGTTGAATATCATGATAATGAATGGGCTGTTCCAGTTCATAACGACAATAAGCTATTTGAGTTCTTATTACTAGAATCAGCACAGGCAGGTCTAAGTTGGTCTACAATACTCAAAAAAAGAGAAGGGTACAGGAAAGCATTTGACAATTTTGACTTTCAGAAGGTTGCCGAGTATGATAAGGGAAAGCTTCAACAGCTACTCGAAGATGGCTCTATTGTAAGAAATAGATTAAAAATTCAATCCGCTGTAAAAAATGCAAAGGCATTCAAGATGGTACAGAAAGAATTTGGAACTTTTGATTCATATCTTTGGAGCTTTGTTGACGGAAAGCCAAAACAGAATCACTGGAAAACGTGGACCGACGTTCCTTCGAAGACAAAAATCTCTGATGAATTGAGCAATGACCTGAAGAAAAGAGGTTTCATTTTTGTAGGTTCTACAATTTGTTATTCTATGATGCAGGCTGTTGGAATGGTAAATGATCATACTATCTGTTGCTTCAGGTATAAGGAGCTCTCCTTTTGACGATACACGTTTAATCATGCTTTAAGAACAGCTTTCTCAATTTGAAGAATTTGAAAAACCGTCGCCAAGTTGCAGAACATTAAGATATAGGCGGTGTCATCGATTGAATGACGGCTCTCTTCGTGATACTTCAAACAGAATATACATACCAAAAGGAATTTATAAAAAATATTTTTCTCAAAAAAAATTGATCAGGAATATTAATGATGGGGTTAACAGTACTTTTAATTTGTGAATTTTCCGATTATTGGTGATCCACCAAAATGATTCACTACATTCAGCTGATCTGAAGTTATGCCTTCAAGGAAAATGCTTATTGTGTCATTTTGAAAATGATTGATAAGATAAGGAATTCCAAAGACAGGGTCGTCCATCATACTTATAGACAATGTACCTTCATATGTCGTCGCATTATCTTGTGTAGACACTCTATTTAATGAAAAATCAGATATTTTATGTTTGTGCGGTGAAGAGCCGTTCGCCAGTACCATGTTTACAGTAGCTGATAATTTGGCCGGATTAGTGTCATTAAACTTCGTATTAGTGAACAAATTACTTTTCCAATTACCGGAAAGTACCCAAGTTGCATTTCCATTCACATCCTTCTGAGCACTATCTATTCGTCCAGTGGTTAATTTTTTATCTTCAGTCTCTAAAATTTTTGCATTTGCCATGATACTGTTAACATTGACTAGCATGGCACAGATAAGCACGGCAATAAATGAAATCATGATCATTGCCATATTATCAAAATGAACCTTTAGTAAGATGTTTGCAGAGATCAATATATCATAGTCTTGCCAAGAAATGTATAAAAATATAATGGATTAGAATTCACATGATGTTTTCATCTAGTCACAGGGCTGAACGTCAGAGATAATATACTTTCCTGGTTCATATCTTATAGTTCCTAGTGTGTTGAATATTCTTTAATTTAGGTCTTAACCTCAATTCG
Source organism: Nitrososphaera sp. (assembly GCA_038201105.1). GTDB lineage: Archaea > Thermoproteota > Nitrososphaeria > Nitrososphaerales > Nitrososphaeraceae > TA-21. The sequence goes on from JBBRRH010000039.1 coordinate 20,683, forward strand.
ATCCATAATATAGAAGATCTATTCACCGATCAACTGCAGTATAACATTACGGTTTCTCGGTCTTGTATCCAATTCTAAGACTACTATTTGTTGCCACGTACCTAGGGTCATTTTACCGTCCACGATCGGAATGGTTAAACTTGGTCCTATCAAGGAAGCACGAACATGAGAATGACCATTTCCATCATGCCAAGTATTATCATGTTTATATTGTATATTCTCTGGCGCTACCCTGGACAACATCTCTGGAAAGTCATCCCTGAGGCCCGGTTCGTATTCAATTGTTGTGACTGCTGCAGTTGAACCGGGAATAAAAACAGTGATAAGTCCATTCTCTATGTTACATTCCTTTATTGCCTGCGACGCCTGGTCTGTAATATCAATAATGTCAGGTTCCCCTTTCGATCTTAATTGAATTCTTTTCGTCTGAACTACCAATTATTATATTCGCCTTTTGTTCAACTTTCTATATCCCATGATTACAATAATATTTTTCTGAAGTTAAAGATTCGGATTTAACTCGTATGTCTAATGCAATTAACTAGCTCATTTTGACATTCTTTAACATGTAACAATTATACAACTCATCGTTCAAAGTTGGCCCAGACAGAATCACCATAATCAAATAAACGCCGACCAGTTCTTTCATGCGCTCCAAATATCCTAATTGGAAATTATTTTTTGATTTGCTCGCAATTCCCACAAAGAATTTCATTAAGTCAATCCAATTAATGTTTCTTATTAGCATATTATGAATAATATTCAATTTTAACACTTAAAGCAAAAGGTTGTAGAGCCCCTTTTCATGAGACGAAAACTCTTGGCAAAACTTTCGAAACCAATGTTATCATTTATCCTGTTTGGTTCAATTTTTTCAGGGAGTGCTCTGTACAATTCCATTCAGAGCGCTCATGCTGCAACTAGCTTCAACATTTCAACTGTGGGGGACTAGGGCTGCAGTTCGAACACGAAAGATAGCGCCAAGAACATCAACAACAAAAACCCTGAATTGGTTTTAGGGTTAGGCGACTATTCTTATCAAAAGACTGCCAAGTGTTGGTTTGATATTATAAAACCATTTGATAAGGTCACTCAAATAAATATTGGGGATCATGATGACGACAGTAAATCACTCTTGGATTCATATCTCTCACATTTCGACCTTAAAAAGCAGTATTATTCGTTCGATATCCAGAATATTCATGTTCTTACTATGGCGACTGAACTTGATTATAAGAAAGGGTCAAAACAGTTTGAGTTTGTAAATAGTGATCTTCAGCAAGCATCAAAGAATCCGAACACAAAGTGGATTATAGTCAGTTTGCACAATCCTCTTTACAGTTCACCCAACACTTGCTCAGCCAATTTATGTCAAGGGAGCAAAACTCTGAGAGACACCTATCATCAACTATTTGACAAGTTTGGAGTAGACATAGTTTTGGAGGGGAAGGTCCATAATTATCAGCGATCGTTCCCCATTGAGTATAATGCAAATAATCCATCAAAGCCGATAGCAAGTAGTGATGATAAACATACCTACAATAACCCTGCAGGCGAGGTTTTTGCAATCGTTGGCACAGGGGGCATAGATCTACACGGCCTTTCGGGTAAATCTAAATTTACAGCAAGTCAGCAGGATAAAAAATGTGGTATCTTGGATATACAGATCACAAATAATGGTAACAAACTTGAAGCAACATATTATACAAACGAAGGCAAAGTTAAAGATCAATTTAGCATTGTAAAATCTTCAACAGGAAGTTCTGGTACGGGTCTAAAGGAATCTAGTTCCCAACGTAGCAATCCGTTCGGCTGATATGATTTGAGATTTGAATAATCTGCCACGATTGATTTTCCATCCTTCTCAATAGGAACTTTGAAAAATGAACAAAATAATTGTTTAACCAATCTAAGACTTATAGAAAAGATTTGTTTAAAATGAATGTGATAATATGTTCAACTCTTCAACTACGCGATTACACTCACTTACATTTGCAATCTTTCGACACTTTAAATTGACTACTATGTGAGTTTGCCTTCAAATTTAAATTTCTTCCAGCATTATAATTGTAGACAGCTAAAACTATTAATGAAATTAGTATTATTAAGAGTAATATATTACGTATGGTCAAATCATACTCAGTTTATTACTATATGTCATGATATATGAATGAACGCGCGTTTTTATGCTATTTTTAATAGTGACTGGTCGATAATTGTCAACGACAGCATGTGAGATTATGAAATTCAATCATATTTTTTGCTACGGCAAGTTTCCGCATTATTCCAGCTTTTACAATATCATGAATTATTAGCTGCGGTGGGTTATGTGTCCTCAGCCAAGTCATGACTTTCAGAAATTAACAATTTGGTATTGTCGAATTCTGTATCTATACTTTCAATTCGAATAGATAATATGAATCGTACTCTAGTCACTCATATCCGATTTGAGATGCTGATCTTGCAGTAGCTGCAATCCTTTTCTTGTTATATTCACTAATCCATAATCTTCCCCTGAAGCTTTCGGGGAAATCTCTATCAACCCATATGCCTTTAATTCATACAGGTAATCGTTGACTTCGGTTCTTGGAACGTTGTTAAAATGCTCGTACATTAGTGTATCAAGTACACCCGTGTCACTATCATTGTGGGCAGCGTCAGCAATGAATATTAGGACTGCTTTCAATTTTTTTCTAATTAACATTGACGGCTATAACGGATTTTAATATTTAACAGTGTATATGCAAGTTACAAGAAAACTCATCTAATACAATCATGGCAAAATAGATATCATCTTTTGATCCCCTAACCTGCTACTTACTAAACACAAGTAATCAAAGGTCAGAAACACTAAGCAATTACGATGACGCAAAGTTTCTTGATTTGTAATTCATTTAATCATGTTATCTGCAGCAGTCATGTTTTCTGCCATCATGTTATCTGCAGCAGTCATGTTTTCTGCCATCATGTTATCTGCAGCAGTCATGTTTTCTGCCATCATGTTATCTGCAGCAGTCATGTTTTCTGCCATCGTACTGGGAAATATTGATAATAGAGATGAGGTATAAATAACTGTAAGGACTGTAGCTACTATAAAGGTGAGCATAGATCGATTTGTCGTAATACTCATGCTGCTATAATTGGAGATCTAACTATTAGACTAGAAGGCTCTAACACTATGAAACACATGATCATCACACCTTCTAGTAGAACTCACAAGGTGTCAGGAAGCGGTCGAAATTGTATATCTGAGCTGGAATCGCTTGCCATAGCACCAAAGCGACTTAATGAGCTCAATGATGCTTACGCAATGGAACATCTGGTTGATAATATTAAATTGACTTTGTATCAAGAATACAAATCGGGCTAAGACTTTCACCACGCTAACAATTTAGCTAATAGACTAATCGCAACCTAACTTCTGACAATTTGAATTTTTTCCGAAATGGAAAAAATTCAAACAACTATTCACCCAAATTCTAAGCACCCCTTCCAGAATGGAAGTTTCTGGAAAATATTACTTCCGCACTAAATAATTACTATGATGGACAACTTGAATTGTGACGCTAGATCTTGATATGGTAAAGGAAGAGTTCATGTCAATGATGAGTGATGAACTAAAGACACCACTAATCAAAATTTACTCAGAAAGATAGATGCCGCATTCAAAAATTACTGGCTGCTCAAGGCTTTAGATTCCATTGAATCAACAAATGAAATTAATTCACAAACGCGGAAAGCACTAGTTAAAGAGATGGTAAATGACAATGTTATCAAAGATATATTACTATGTGAAAATTAGGAAACTCAGTGTTTCAGAAAGACCAAAATAAGTAACTACGCCGCATAAAGCAGTATCCGCGTAATTCGTGTGTCTAAAATAAATAATCCCTCGAAATAATACATGACACTCACACTCACAGACATAACGAAAATTTTAACTCAGTGTAATGTCTTTTGTACAGTAATTGCAATTCTATATTGGGACTTCGGGCTGGAGCTACTCTTCCTGGCAAGGTGTATTCTACCCGGAGAAACTGGAGCAAAAGTGGTGGCTGCCATATTACTCTCAAGTCTTTGAATACGTAGAGATTGATTCTACCTTTTACCAAATACCTTCTAATACCATGGTCAAGCTCTGGAACGCCAGAACTTCACCGAAGTTCAGATTCAGTGCCAAATTTCCTAGAGTAATAACGCATGAAAAGAAGTTTCGGAATTGTGAGAAGGAGCTAGAAATGTTTTACAACGCTATGGAACCATTGAAAAACAAGCTATTAACATTACTAATTCAGTTTCCACCTTATCTTAAAATCAAAGAAGGTTTGGAAGCACTACGACAATATGATTTCTTTTTCGATGAGACTTATAGGTATGCAATAGAAATCAGACATCCTTCTTGGTTTTCAGATTTAGCTTATAATTTCTTCAAGAATAATAATATCTGTCTAGTCTGGAATCAGCTAGATATTATCCAGACACCTCCAGTAGTAACGAGTGATTTTGTATATATCAGGCTTATAGGAGATCGTAGTATCCATGAAAGGGACTTTGGAATTATTCAAAGAGATAGAATCCAAGAAATGGCCAAGTGGGCTGACAAGTTAAAAGAGATTCAGAAATATGAACGAAATGTGAAAATAGGAATGGTGGCTGCGAATAATCATTATGCAGGATTTGGACCTTCAACCTCAAACGCGTTTAGGGAGATGTTAGGTTTAAATCCAGTTGAATGGGGAATTGATAAGGAGCTTCCCACAAAAGTGGAGTTTGAAGAAGTTAGAGATCATAAAAAGAGATCCGTCAAACAAACTTCTTTGTCTGATTTCATTCCAAAGTGAGCATGTACCCAGTAACCAAGAATGGTTACGACAACTAATTTTACCCGATTGTAAAGCACTCTATAAGAAGAGTTTTATAGTACAATTGAAGTACTAGGGATGACATGCAAACCAACATGAGATGTCAACTATGTGGCAGGAGAACACATGAATTGCTCTATTGGTTCGATAAGATGGTATGTAGTAATTGTTATCGTATAAGTCGAGCCAGATCGGAACTTATTCTAGAAGCATCTGCTAATAAATAACCTTGCCTTTTCATTTTATTTCCTGTTTGCTTAAAGTTTTCTACGCAAGTATGAATGAAGCCAATTAAGGTAAAACCTCAAGAAAATCAAATCAGTATACCAACAAGTTCTAGTGATTCCAAGAAATCGAAAATTCGATATAAGAATAGAGTAGTAGTATGACAGAATCAACAAGGTCATTCTTCCGTTTACGAATAATTTTATTTGATTCAATAAATTTACGAAATCAAGACCACGGGAATCAAAATAATTTGAATTACTTTCTGAATCAATAACAGTGTGATTATTTAGAGACTTGTACCACATTGTTTATCTATCTAAATAATTCTAATTTGGAGGTACAAATGAATTTAAGTATAGTTGCTCTCTATTCTCAACATCTCAAGATTCTATAGCAATAATGAGAAGTTAATTGCCAGTTGTGGTAATTATGCCCAGGATCGATGTCTGCAGAAAGCAAAACCATTACTGGAGCAAATGTCTACTTTTAACAATAGGCCTGCTATTTTCATCTGTCATACTCTTCCATAGTGCGAATGCATTTGATCCAAACGCTACAAAATATGTGTTTGTCAAGAAATGGGGTTCTAGAGGTACAGGTGATGGACAATTTATGCGAATACATGACATTGACTTCAATCCTTCAGAAACACGTCTCTATGCGATAGATAGAGATGGTAATCGCATACAGGTATTTGATAAGAATGGAACATTTCTTTTCAAATGGGGCTCAAAGGGAACAGGTGATGGCCAATTCACAGTGCCATATAGTGTAGATATTGTTGCTAATGGTAATGTTTGGGTTGCTGACAGAGGCAATCATCGTATTCAAGAATTCGACAAGGACGGAAAGTTTCTTTTCAAATTCGGATCTTTTGGTGCAAAACCAGGACAATTTAACAATCCTAGGCAAGTTGCTGTTGATAAGAATATGAAATATCTTTACGTTGTAGATTCAAAAAACAATCGTATTCAAAAATTTTTCACCAATGGAACTTTTGTCAAGAGTTGGGGAACGCTAGGTACAGGTAATGGTCAATTTAGTTTGCCTGTTACTATCATAATGGACTCGAAAGGAAACTTGATTGTGAATGAGCGAGGAAATAGTCGAGTACAAAAATTTGACAGTAATGGTACATTCCTTCTAAAGTTTGGCTCGGCAGGTAAGGGTGATAGCCAGTTTTCAGAAATAGAACATATGGCAACTGACAGTTTCGATAATATATACGTGAATGATCCACAATCAGGCCCTGACGGCAGCGGAATCGCGCGTGTCCAAAAATTCGATACGAATGGTCACTTTATTACAAAATTCGGGTCATCCGGCTCAGTTGACGGTCAGTTTACAGATCCAGAACATCTGGCTGTAGATTCAGATGGAAATGTTTACGTTACCGATAGGAAAAACAATAATATACAGGTATTCAAACCTGTAAACTAGAAAAAGGGAGTAATGAAAATGAACTTGTCGAAAAATTTAAACAACAGTTACGCGTCGAACTGTGTCATTGTTCTTATGAAATGTTTTAGCAGATTTGTGATCGCATTTTTTTTGCTATTTCTCGTAGTAATATTCTCTAGTCCCACAATTCTGTTGACTTATGCCGGACCAGCGCCTGATCAAAATGCAAGTCCGCCTCTAACAGTCAATGCATCAAACACATTCAGGATGGCGGTAATTGGTGATGTGGATTCCAATCCAGGGCTAACTGAACAACTTGACCTAATGAACAAATATCACGTTCAAACGTTGTTGTTAGCTGGAGACTTCGAGTATACCGATGGGAAAGCTGTGCTTGATGACCTAACAAAACATGGATTCAGCAAAAATAATTCTGATATTGTAGTTGGTAATCATGACACTGCTAAAGATGTAAATTCATGGCTTGGAACTAATACCACTTTTGGAAGGCATGTTTTTGCTCAAGGCAAGCTTGCGGTCTTCAACATAGATGCAAACATCCAATTTGATTGCTCCAGTCCGCAATTTCTAACGGTTAAAGGCATCATCGAGCAATCAGAAGCACAGTACAAAATAGCTTTAGTTCATCAGCCGTTTGTTACTGTGAAAAGCAAGCATCTAGACAATGGACAATTCGACTGCTACAACCCGATGTTCAAAGCCAATAAAATAATCGCAGTTCTTCAAGCCCATAACCACAATTATCAAAAAGAAATCGTCTCTGATATTCTCTATGGAGTTTTTGGCACCGGAACGCATGATGTAGGTTCAAAAATGTACCCGTGTGATTCAAAGACTGACCAAAATGGAGTACCCGCATTATGTATAACAGGTGAGAATGGTATAACTATACTAGACTTGCAGATTGACAATGCCAGTTCAAAACACATTGATGGATGGTTTGTCAATAGCGCTGAAAAAGTAATTGACAGGTTCTCTTTGGGCAATTAGGGAATCCTCCTCATGGTTCAGCATTCTCAAACGAGATTCATTTGAGAAATCCATAGCTGACCAGCTTGGTATCGTTGTCTATTACCCGACCAATTCCAGGAGCGTGTAAATTGTCCTCAGTCACTCCTGGTTCAAGGTCACTTGTCTCTTTCATATTTATTAAACTGTATCAATCAGTTGAGGGTGCTAAGAGAGGAATGTGTTAATCGCATACACACTCGTACCACAACATATTATTGACAAAAGAAGATATCAGTAACTATAACAGTGTCCTTATTAATAGAAATTATTAAATTGTTTAATTACTTTGCTAGCTACTACGATAGTTTCTTCTTATGGGTGGCTGCTTGGTTGTGGATGATGTCAAAAGTACTTCCGAAAAATTGTTATTGTTCATTCAAGGTAATCCTGGTTGCCATTTGCGCCGAATCAGAACGACAATGGGTGTTTCAATGGGAACAGTTCAGTATCAATTAGACAAATTAGAAAGAATGGGAAAAGTAACGTCTAGCAGGCGTGGTTTGTATAAATATTATTTTCCTGCTGGCCTATTCAAAGAGAATGAAAAAGAAATACTAGAGGTTTTGACCCACGAAACTGCAAGGAAAATGCTTTTATTTATAATAGAGCAGAAAAACCCAACGCAAACAGATATTGCTAATAGTTTAAAAATTTCTGCGAGGTCTGCTAGCTGGCATGTTGGACGCTTGATTGATCTTAAGATAATTAGAGAGATCAAGGATGTACGATACAAAAGATACCAGATATATGAGAGTGATCCTAAATATATCATAACACTTCTTAGGAACTACTATCCCAGTATATGGGATAAGTGGAGTATAAGAGTTGTAGAAATGTTTCTATCATTATCTAGCGATAGGGAGAAGTCGGAATAGGTGGTAATGATGAACTTATGTTGACATTGCTAATGAGTTTGTCGTCAATTATTCCATTTGATGGAGTAGAAAATATAATAGCAGCCGCAATCGGAGTATTTTCACTCTTATTACTCGCTCTTTCAATCACTGCGTTTAGGAAAACTCGTCTTAGAATAACAATATATGCCATAATCATTTTCGCTCTGTTTGCTATCCAACAATTACTAGATTATTCAAGCAATATCTATAGCTCACTGGATACTCCTATTACTGATGTAGTTATATCTGCACTAACACTCGCTATTTTGGTCCTATTCTTCATAGCAATTGTTAGAACTAAACTCAGCTAAAGTCATATCTCAGGTCATGACAGAACATTAGGGACAAGATAATGACAACTTCTTATTCTGTCAAGTTTGGATAGGTCTATAATTTGAAAGATTTGCATTGTTTTTCTAAGTGCAGTTCATTTTTTTGGTGATGTTGCTAATGTAAAGAAAGGTACATTGAAACAGGTTTTAATGCATACATGTGCCATCATCAAACCGTAGGCACATACTGGATGCAACTAACTATATCATGCTTGAACTGGATGAGAATAATGACCTCGTGATCTGTTTCACATATTTATGTGGAACGTTAACACGTTTTTGTTACAGCCACTGGCTTCAAGCATAGAAATAACAGGTTTACACTAGTCCCAGGAGATCTCGAATCATTTATACAATTATCCTGACCTTCTTTAAGAGTCTTCACACATATCAGATAATCTTCAAAATGGCTAGCCGTATTTCTAGGAAACTTCGCTTTTACCTTTACATGATCTGGCCAAGCTCTTTCCATCATTTCGTCGAAATCATAGGTTCTTGTTTTGCTGAAACCATCGCAATCTTCATAGTATATTGAAATCTTTCCTACACCTTTCACATACTGCTTTTCAGTATATCCCAAATTTATAACGACCAAGCTTGCAAAAATGATCATGGCATAAATAATTTGTTTGAGATGTGTATTTCTATATGCAGCGATTGACAGCGCTAGCAATATGGGCGAAAAATATTCCAATATCTACGGCAAATCTAAAGAACTTCCAATGAGTTCAACATGACCAACCAAACAACCTCATGTTAATCTTCAGCGCCTCTGTTGGAGTAATGGCTTACAAAAATGCATATATCGCTCTATCAAAAATTAGCCGAATTTGAATATCATGGTACAAGCATCTAAGCCAACATCGATCCTTCTTCTGATGATTTGAATTATGCTTAGGGAAGCGTACCTCAATACTTATTTATGCTGAAGGGATATCAAATGACCATGAATACGAATTTAATGATAGTCTTAAGCGCTGTTATAGTGGTAACAAGTGGAATATCATTGGCACTTTTTATGAATTCATTAGGGCAAGACAATGTAGCACAACGTTACTCAAATTCTAAACTTGTGTTAAATATTGACGATGATAAGACCTCTAATTCTGACATTCCAGACAAGCCTGAGTTTACAGAATAATAGGTGAAAAGACAACAGTTACCCTGTCGAGCGAAATAAAGTCTGCAGAATTTTAGATTTCCCTTTTTTTGTTCTATGAGCAATTATATTGTTCAGTATAATTTAATTGTGCCACAGCGAGAATAAATATCACTTGAAGAAAGTCAGATCGTTACTTTTTGTTGGTTTTCTTTTTAGTGGATCATTACCTACTGAATCCCTAGCATTTGGTATTCCCAGTTCTCTATTATCGCATATAGCACGAAGAAAGATTCCTGACTTTAGTATAGCTGCGGTGGGAGACCTGGGATGTAGCTCTGTCACGAGTTAATCAGTTAAGATGTTGATAATAAAATGCCAAGAATAATACTTGCTCTAGAGGATCTATCATAGTATGGGTGTAGATCCTGAAAAAGCTAGAGGTAGAAACTACTTAACGACAGGGTTGCAATAAAAGTCTAAACGAAATGGTGGCACGAGAATAATTTGATGTTCTATTTCTCTGAGTTAAGAAGTGCGTATACGTAACGATTACAAGGAATAATGATGTATCTGGTAATGACAAACATAACCTCATTTATTTTGTTATGTTCTGTAGGTGCAATGACTTTACAACAACAATCCTATGCGCCTAGAATCTGTGGCTGTATCGGATAATTTCAACCTCTGACTGAATCATTCGTAAATAAAGCTAAAAATTATATCCACCAGATCCTATTGCATACACATTTTGATAAAATATTATTAAAGCAGTATTTTCTGGTCATTCAAACAGTCATATGACCAAACGTGGTAAGAAAATACGACAATGATATGCTCCATATAATCCATCTGCACAATGAATGAAATAGATGAGTTATCATAGATGCAATAAAGAATTATGATCTGTTCTGATCGTGGTTATTCATTGCACTGTAATGATATGTAGTAACCAAGGCTAAATGACTTGAGAGGAAAAAAAATATTTGTTTACACATTAAGAGTAGGGATACGTAAGACTGATCTTCGAAGAAATTGTTATTATAACTGGAATAGCGGGAGAAAGAAATGAAATTGGCGCTCATGACATTCTTCTAGTTTAAGGTGGACATTTAGAGGGTCGTACCAATAAGCTTTATAGCAATAAAGGTAATTCGTTAGTCAATGAGACAAAAAATAACATTTTCAGTGGTCTCGGTTTTTGCAGCTGTACTTTTAGTAGCGACTACGGCGACGGTTCTAAATCTGGCGAAGGTCCAAGGACAGCAAGGAGTACAATCTTTTTCTGCCACGCTGGCCGGGAGTCCAAATAAATCCAATTCGACTGGAACGGCAAATTTTCAAGTGAATGAGAATAGTTCCAAGATATCCTATTGGATTAATGTTACTGGAATAAAGAAGATAAACCAAGCCCATATACACAACGGGACAACAGGACAAAGCGGTGATATAGTTGTTAGCTTATTAGCAAAGTCCAAATCAGCTAAAGGAAAGGCGACTCCGTCCGAGATAGGATTTAGTGGAAATATTACCAAGGCTGACTTGCAAGGTCCTTTGAAAGGTAAGGAAGTTTCTGAACTGCTATCTCTCATGAGCAATGGAAGTGCTTACGTAAATGTTCATACTGACAAGTATCCAAAGGGAGCCATAAGGGGTCAAATAGCAACATCGACCATGTCTGAGAGTGGAGCTAGCTCGGCTCAAGCAAGTACTAATGCAACTACCTCCGAACAACTACCCGATACGAGTACTGACATAGTTGCACAAAATTCTACACAAAGCGTTACTGTCACGAATCAGAGTACAAGTAATCCCAACCTCAACATTGATGCATCCATGAAATAACGTCCTTTAGGATACAAGGAATATCTGTATGAATAGTGTCTATTGTGAATAGAAGAAGGACCTGGTGAAAATGCTGACGAGCCTCAGAGGCAAAGGAGAAAACCAAAATTAAGTAGACTAGTAATAGTGCCTTTTTTTTTGATTAATGATTATATTCAAAGTCACCGGTCCTCACCACTTGTAAAGTGTAACTATGGTATCCGCATTCATTTGATTTCGTTCGACCTTATCTGTTTTAATTGCAATTTCAATATCGCCCTCCATCCACCATTTGTCCTTTGGTTTACCTTATCCGGTTCCATCATATTCAAATATTCCTAATACTATTTCCGCTGCATCATGTTTGATGCATTAATATCTGGTTTGTTGATAATAATTCTTTATCGTATGTGCCCAGATGCCAGAACATTTGGTTCATCGAAACTCTTAACATATCTATGTTCACATTCTGTTCCTGATGGTGGATTGAGCGCATTAGCCGATACACAAGCAAAAAATTCGTCCCCAAGTTGTATTTTACCAATGTCGGTATTTCTGTCGAAAGTAAACATAACACCTATTCTTTTGCCATTCGTACCTTCTGGGTCGATTATGTTAGCCTTTGTCCGGTCTTCATCTATTATCTTAGATTGAAATTCACCTTTAATCATTGCCACTACCTTAATTTTTTGCCCGTCTAGTTTATCATAATATGGTACCAAAACATTGATTTTGACATTATTTACCTTTGAATCTTTTCCGTCAGGGACAGTTAAGAATGAACTCAAGCTGGCGGCATTTGTTACATCTGGACTTAGAAGATCCCCTTCATTACAGACATACGACGTCGTCAAACCCGTTTTAGCGCCAAGTATATATCCACACACAAAATACTCATCATGAAAACCTACAGTAACTATATCATTTGCTTTCTTGAAGTGAAACGGGATATCTATTGTTCCCAAATTGGGTTCAGCTATAGTACTTGTCTTTTTCGCTGTAGTTTCACCATTGGCAGAGGCTATGACTTTGAATATGATTGGACCTTTCACACCTTGTGTGTTTGTCTGAGAATCAATGGTGAACAAGTCTGCAGCAAATGCTTTTTCTTCAGCTACAACAATTAAAAATATAGTAATCACTAAGGAAATGCATGCAATTAAAGTTGGCAACTTAGTGATATGGATAGGGGTTTTCACGACTTTTCCACCCTCCTTATTTTGAAATGGGTCCAAATGGATCGACTGGTTCTAAGCTACCAGCTAAGTTAGAGTGAATCGGCGTAAGCTCTGAATTCTTATCCATCGCAGTTTGAGATTTTACTACGCTATTATCAAAGCTGTTATCCAGTTTGGTATCGGTCCCCGTCTCCGGACAAGGACCACTCTTCTCGGTGGTAGCCGTCCTTTGTACTGAACAATCAGAAATTTCCAACTGCATATCTTTATTTTTTGCAAAAGCAAGGTTAAACATCCCAACACCTGCTGACATAGAAATAAGCAAGATAATTCCAAGTGTAATTAGCTTGTATGTGTCTTCCAAACTTGTATTTTAGCGATTAAGTATATACGAGAAGAGTAGAATATCAAAATAACAAAGTTACTTAATTTATATTCCAAATTAATAACTAAACGATTCTTATTCATTATACCCAGATCGTGGCAGAAGAATTCTCAGCATGTTACTGTTTACATGATCGAAAAGTAAAATTAATAATTACCTTCTCTCGAACTGCATTCCATTTGAGTTTTAAGAAATTAGGAGTTAGACCATTCTAATCTTCTAATTACATACCATATTTATATACGAAAGTATGTTAGATTTAGTAGCATCATTGCTTATCTATTCACTTCCTGACACAATAAAATGGAGAGCGAATTTATGAGGAGGCTTACCAATTCGATTTCCGAATAGGCCTTCATCATATATGAAATGAGAGAGGTGGGCTTGGTAGTTGCAAAAATTGTACTTTCCACTTAGCACACATCACGATATCATCAATTTTATCTCAGAAAATCCTGGATGTCATTTGAGATTAATAAAGAAGAGACTTTGATTATCAAATGGAACGACGCAATATCAACTGCATAGGCTGGAAAACATGGGAATTGTAAGTTCAACAAGAAAAGGGTTTTATAGAGTCTATTTTCCAGCATTCATCTTTAAGGAGACAGATAAAGACATCTTGAAAGTATTATGTCAGGAAAGAATAAGGGAGATACTTTTATGCATTATAGAACTAAAGACGCCAACTCAATATGAGATATCAGAAAAGGTAGGGATATCTAGAGCATCTATCAACTG